>CAZSSY010000003.1:0-85137 GCA_964609565.1 uncultured Natronomonas sp. | reverse complement strand
TCGACCTCACCGAGCGGCAGGCCGTCCGGCTGATGGAGCGCATCGGCGAGGCGGATTATCGTATCACGACGGGCGCGAACGAGCAGGTCCAGTTGGAGGCGCTGCTGGCGTCGCTGGCGCTCGAGGAGTAGACGGTTCGGGGGCGCCGTCGCCGGTCAGGCACAACTCTCGATGTCCACGGTGACCGTCTCCGCGACGCGTCTTCGTCGTCGGTGACCTGGATCAGGAACAAATGGACCGTGAAGTCGTCGACGCCGACGAGCGCCACCAGTTGGCGGGGGTTTATCACTCGTAGCGGCGTGTATCGGGGATACGTCTTGGGTTGGCGCCGCGACGGCGCTCGTGAGCAGCAGCCCCGCCATCCGCTCCTCGAAAACCCTTTAGCCGGTCACGGGCCAACGTGGGGTAATGAGCGACCTCGACGAGGAGTATCAACTCGCGTATTTCCACGAGGAGGGGTTTGAGCGGAAGGAGTGTCCGTCATGTGGGGATCATTTCTGGACGCGCGACCCAGACCGGGAGCTGTGTGGGGAGCCGCCGTGCGCTGAGTATGAATTCATCGATAATCCGGGGTTCGATACGGCGTTGAGCCTCGAGGAGATGCGGGAAGCGTTCCTGTCGTTTTTTGAAGATCATGGGCATGAACGGATCGATCCGTATCCTGTTGCCGCAAATCGGTGGCGTGATGACGTTCTGTTAACCCAGGCATCGATCTATGATTTCCAGCCGTTGGTGACGAGCGGGAAAACACCGCCGCCAGCCAATCCGTTGACTATTTCACAGCCGTGTATTCGAATGCAAGATATCGATAATGTGGGGAAGACCGGGCGGCATACGATGGCCTTCGAGATGATGGCCCACCATGCATTCAATGCCCGGGAAGATTTGGACGACCCTGGAAAGTATGCCTATCAAGGGGAAGTGTATTGGAAGAATGAAACCGTGGCGTTCTGTGATGAGTTGCTCGAAGACATGGGGGCTGGCCTCGATGAGGTGGTGTATATCGAGGATCCCTGGGTAGGTGGTGGAAATGCCGGGCCGGCGATAGAAGTCATTTACCGTGGCTTGGAGTTGGCCACGCTCGTGTTCATGTGTTTGGAAGAGGACTCCGATGGACCGTATGAATTGAAAGATGGGAACTCGTACTCGTATATGGATACGTACATCGTCGATACCGGGTATGGGTTGGAACGGTGGACGTGGATGAGTCAGGGTACGCCAACAGTGTATGAGGCGATCTATCCCGATATGATTGCGTTTTTGAAGGAGAATGCTGGTATCGAGTACGCTGCCGAGGAGAATCAATTGATTCATCGGGCGGCGCGTCTTGCCGGTAATCTGGATATTGACGACGTGGACGATGTCGAGGCTGCCAGAGGTGATATTGCCGCCGAATTAGAGGTTGATGTGGACGAGTTACGCGGTCTTTTAGAGCCGCTTGAGGATATTTATGCCATTGCAGACCACTGTCGGACATTGGCGTATATGCTTGGTGATGGGATTGTCCCATCGAATGTCGGCACCGGGTATCTCGCACGGATGGTGTTGCGACGAACACAACGGTTGGCCGACAACGTTGGGGTGGATGCGCCGCTCGATGAACTTGTCGACATGCAGGCTGACCGCCTTGAGTATAGCAATCGCGATACGATTCGGGATATTGTCCGGACTGAGCTGGAAAAGTATCGGAAGACACTCGATCGCGGGAGTCGCCAAGTCGAGCGGCTCGCAGCGCAATATGCTGAGTCGGGTGAGACAATACCCCTTGAAGAAGTTATTGAATTGTACGACAGTCACGGGATTCAACCGGATATGGTTGAAGATATCGCTCGGAGCGAAGGCGTTGGCGTGGATATTCCTGATGACTTTTATGCCCGTGTCGCAGCCCGGCATGGGAGTGGAGAAGCGTTTGCGGAACCATCGGATGCCCTGTCAGTCGACAGCGATCGAATTGTGGACCTACCGGAGACAGAAAAACTGTATTATGAAGAACCAGAGCGGACAACGTTCGAGGCGGTCGTCCTCGACGTAATTGAACGAACGCACAATGGGGAGACGGTCTATAATGTAGTGTTGGACCAGACGATGTTTTATCCGGAAGGTGGCGGGCAGCCGGCTGATACGGGGACGCTCACGACAGATGATGTAACCACAGAAGTAACCGACGTCCAAGAAGTAGATGGCGTGATTTTCCACCGGACAGATACAAACCCAGGGAAAGGAGAGTTTGTCCGCGGCCAGATTGACGGCGGTCGCCGCAGACGACTCATGCAACACCACACGGCAACGCATATCATCGGGCATGCGGCACGGCAAGTGCTTGGCGACCACGTCAGGCAGGCTGGGGCGCAAAAAGGAACGAATTCGTCTCGATTCGACATCCAGCATTATGAACGGATTAGTCGTGATGACGCCAAACAGATCGAGCGGGTTGCAAACAGTATCGTGACCGACAATCTTCCAGTGAAACAAGAGTGGCCGGATCGGAACGACGCTGAATCTGAATATGGGTTCGATCTCTATCAAGGAGGGATTCCGCCCGGGCAAACATTGCGGTTAATCCATGTCGATGAGGATGTGCAGGCCTGTGCCGGCACCCATGTGACGCGGACGGGTGACATCGGGACGATAAAGATCATCTCAACAGAACGCGTCCAAGATGGTGTCGAGCGCCTTATCTTCGCGGCCGGTGATGCCGCCATCGAAGCCACCCAACGAACCGAGGATGCCCTCTATGACACCGCTGAGATTCTCGATGTGGCGCCCGACGAAGTTCCGACTACTGCTGAACGATTCTTCGAGGAGTGGAAGGAGCGAGGGAAACAGATTGAGGATCTCAAAGAGCAGCTCGCAGAGATCCGCGCACAAGGGGAGGGGGGTGCTGGTACGGAGGTCGACATAGGTGAAACGGCGGCGGTGGTCCAGCGAGTTGATGCGGATATGGATGAACTTCGAGCCTTGGCAAATGCACTTGTCGATGAGGAGAAGGTCGCTGTCATCGGGAGTGGACGTGAGGGCGCGACTTTCGTGGTTGCTGTTCCTGAGGGAGTTGAGTTAAACGCTGGTGCGGTCGTCAGCGAGTTGGCTGATCGCGTCGGTGGGGGCGGTGGCGGGCCGGCTGACTTTGCTCAAGGCGGGGGGCCGAATACGGAGAAGCTTGATGCAGTGCTCGAGGAGGCTCCCGATATCCTCCGGCATCTTCGTGAAGCGTGATGCCGGCGGTTACGCGTGGAACGTGAGAATAGCCGGGGAGATGTCTGCGCGCGGCTGTTGGTTCCCCCACGTTATACATGTAATGACGTTGCATAGATACATATGGCTGTTCCGTTCGTAAGTTCAATTGTCGCGTTCGTGATTGCACTCCTCATTGGTGGGTTGGCTATCTATATCAGTGCCAGTATCGTCGTTGACGATAATGACTACAGCCATGCGATCGTGACGGCGTTACTCGGTGCCATCGCGTGGGCTGTCACAGCGTGGATTCCGTTGATCGGGCCGCTCATCGCACTCGTTGTTTGGATTGGTGTCATCAATTGGCGGTATCCCGGCAGCTGGGGGAATGCCATCCTGATCGGGCTCGTCGCGTGGCTGGCAGCCCTCATCATATTATTTGTCATAAATTCGGTCTTTCAACTCGGCGTTGGGGCCTTCGGTGTCCCGGGTACCTGAGACCTATCGAGGAGACCACAAGGGGATATCAGGTCAATGCGATATCTCTGGGACGTGTGAACGGGTGGCGGGTGCAAAGGGGTCGTTGGATTGTCGTGGTAGGAATGGACGGTGTTGAGGGGGACACGGAGATCGGTGTGGCCTCTGCCACGTGGGTTAGGTGTTGTCGGTGTCGAATCCGACATTTTGAACGCGGTTTTCGAGGTCGTCAAATCGTTCCGCTTGTGCTTCGAATTGATCGGAGAGTTGGTTGAGTTGGTCTTCGAATTGGGTCGTGAGATCTTCAGCTTGCTCGGAGATCTGCTCTTGGGTCTCTTCGGTTTGTTCTTCGAATTCAGCCTGTAAGTCTTCAAACTGGTCGGTGAAGTCTTCGACGGCAGTGACGAGTTGGTCTTCGACGTCTTGGTTCATTTCGACGAGGAATTCGACTTGATCGCCGAGGTTATTGAGGGCTTCTTCGGTGAGGTCTTCATAGTTCGCTTCGAAGTCATCGTACTCGTCGTCGACGGTGTTGAAGATATCCGCTTGTTGGTCTTGGAGTGTATCGAAGGATTCGTCGACAGAGGCTCGAAGGTCATCAAGAGAGGTAGAGGTCCCGGAAATTGATTCCGCAGCGTCCAGTGAGGTGTGGACGGATTGTCGCATCAGATCGAGGGTTTGCTCTTGGATTTCTTGTTGGGTGTCGAACCCGCCATAGAAGGTTTCGCTGAGTTCGCGGGGGACGGCGAGTGTCTCTTCGAGGATGTCTTCGGTCTGTCTGATTGTGTCTCGTTGCAACTGGAAGAGGGTCTCGATGGGTGAGTTATTGTTGGTCATGAGTGTGTATGGTAGCAGTGCCTGTGAGTGGATGGAGCGTGGCCTGGTCTGGGGGGCGGGTGATAGATTCGTGTGGCTGTCCTGGTTGTATCTGTGGAGGCTCTAGTGTCGGTGGTGTCGGGCGCTCGGAGTTGTGGGGGTGGATGCAGATGTATGGCTGGCGTCGGGTGTGGCTGGTGTCGGTGATGTGGCCAGTTGGTCACCATCCGCACGAATATTATACGACCAGCTACTTAATTGTTGACAGTATACCCCGCTAAATACCAGTTAATACCATTGAATGACAACTCCGTGTAGTGGTTCGGGGGTACCGCAATCACACCGCCGCCGCTGGCCCGCCAAAGCCACACCTCTACAACCAATGACCAGAAAGACCTTCCGACTGCAGATTAAAAACCCCTCAATCCTGCAGGAAGCATGACTCATCACACTCTCACAACCCTGCACACTAAGCCGTCCAACCTGCAGTCACACCCCCGACCACTCCACCACTCACCACTAGATAACACAACCGACCTCCCCATCCACTCCACACATCCACAGCCATCTCACCCCTCCACCGCCAATCGATACCAACTCTCCCAGCAGCGCCACCCCACTCCGCCCGGCTGGCTCCGCAAACCAGCAGCTACCACACAAGGTCACCGCTCCACCAGCTGTAATTCAATCGATCTGAGGCGTACACCGACAGACATGCTGGAGGAAGGTTCTAAGCCTCGTGGTCCAATCTGTAGACTTACCACCCCGCTGATAGCCCATCGTGCCGCGATCCACCACACCGACCCCATATGACGCACAACGACGACCTCGATAGTGGGCCCGAGTCAACCACAACCAGTGGTGATACCGACGAAAACGCCTCCTCGGCACCAAGGGACCGGACCAACCCCCAGTCGAATGATCGAACGCCCCGGGACCACCCGACCGAAGACCACACCGGTTCCAGAGGCAATAGCCCCACCGCTCCACCCGATGAATCGGAGGACCAACAAGAGGGACCTCCAGCAGTCCCGCCGCAAGAAGTCGACCGCGTATTTGAACTCATGGAGGAGGCGATCATCGAAGACGCCCTGGAAGGCCCGCAACTCGATCGTCTCCTCTCAGTCCTTGACCGTTCCATCACTAGTTCCTCCGAGACGAACCCCGAGACACTCTCCGAACTCCTCACAATCTTGGAAGATGCAGTCATCCAACCTGACGATCTGGATGAATTAGATGTGAACGGTGTTCTCTCCGTCTTAGATGAGGCATTAACGGAGACGACCGCCGTAAATGATGAAAGCCTTAACGAAACTTTTGACGTGTTTGAGTCCGCGATTCGGGATCCGACGAACATCCAACCGGAGGACGTCGAACGGTTTCGCACGGGGATAGAGACCGCCATAGCAGATGTCACCGAACCGGCATCCCAGAGCATTGAATCTCTCCTGCCGTTCCCTGGCTTAGCTGAGACAGACTCGGCCGACACCGACCTCCCTGAAGACGTACCGGATATGGTCCGTATTGCGCGGGTGGCGGCGGGCATCACTCAACGGGCAACTGATTACTCGATTGAGTCGGGGCTCCGAACCGGGACCCGGATGGCGTATGCGGTGACAAACGCTGAATCACCGGCCGAATTACTCACTGAAACACGGGTCATTGCTCTCGATGAGCTCCAACGAGCGGGGATAGATATTGGGGAAGAGCAAGCCGATTGGTTAGCAGCGCACGACGAGGACGTCGTCTCTGATCGGCCGATGACTATGGAAGCGCTCGCGAAACGAGGAGAGCGTCTTCTGGCAGAATCAGCCGAAATCGGGCGAGATGAATCACTCCATCCAGCCTTTGCCTCAATCATCGATGAGTTGGCGCCTGACGAGGCGCGCATCCTTCGGTTGTTCGCAACTGATGGTATCCAACCGACCATCGATATTCGTGACCGAGAATTAGTGCCGTTTAAATCCCGGCTTGTCGCCGACCATTTATCGATGATCGGGAGTGATGCCGGCTGTCGATACGACGACCGAACGCCGATGTATCTCCAGAACCTCGAACGGCTCGGGTTAATAGCGTTTTCCGATGATCCGGTCGATGACCTCAAACGCTACCAAGTGCTTGAAGCGCAACCGCATGTTGGAGCCGCGAAGGACGCAGCGAAACGCCCGAAAACAGTGTATGGCAGTGTTCATCTCACGGATTTCGGTGTGGAATTCTTCAAGACGTGTTTCCCGACGTCGGTCGCTGTAGACCGGCCAACGAGTCGGTATCGTGACTGATGTGCGGGTTAAAACGAAAGGGGGTCGGGGCCGGCTTCGTTGATTGATGGGGCGTCTCGATCCGAGTAGTTTGCGCGGCCAATCGCATCGCGAGAGACGGCTGAATACGTCGCCAATCGGGCATCCTCCGCGTCTTCGAAGGTGGTGGTGCCGAGGCGGCCGAGTGCCTCGCCGAACGTTTCTTCGCCGTTCGGTAACTCGATTTCAAGATCGCCGTATTCAGCGATCAATTCATCTGTTGTGGCAGGGAATGAGTGGGCATCGATTTTTTCGTCTACGTTCGAGAGTAGTTGCATATGGGAATCGAGCTTGGTATCCTTCATGAATGTTGGCTATAATCCTCTTTGCTTAGTATAATCATCCTTCCATACCTTAATGAAGAATTGTGACAGTTTTGACGCCGGGGTTTTGATACCCCCACTCTCCGATACCATCGCATGGTCGTGGCGGATCTCCACATCCACACCCAGAATTCAGATGGGACACTGACACTTGAGACGCTTGACACAGCAGCACACGCAGCCGGGGTTACAGCCGTTGCGATTACCGATCACGATTGCTTCCATCCCGCCCTCACCGCCCCACTCACCACGCACAACGATATCACCATCATCCATGGAATGGAACTCCGTGTCGACAGTCCTGCTGGCCGTATCGATCTGTTGGGATACGGGGTCCGTCGAACAGACGCCTTGCAAAACCTGGTCGATACCATCCAGGCCAACCGGATTGAGCGAGGTCGCCAGATAATTTCCTGTGTCGAAGACCGACTTGACGTCACGCTCCCCGTCGAACCCCGCAAAGGAATAGGCCGCCCCCACATCGCCCGCGCAATCGAAGCAACATCAGAATATACCTATCAAGGGGCATTCGACGAGGTCATCGGCGAGGAGTGCCCGTGTTATGTCGCACGGGACATCCCAGTATTCACCGACGCTGTCACGGTGTTGAATTCGGCCTGTAGCCTCATTTCACTGGCCCATCCATTGCGATACGACGACCCACAAGCAGCACTGTCGTTGTGTGCTGACTTGGACGCCGTGGAACGATATTATCCCTACGAGACACCAGTCGAGCCCGCTCGCATCGATGCAGCCATGAAACGGAACGATCTCCTCGCGACAGGCGGCAGCGATGCCCACACTGAAACCATCGGTGGAACTGGACTAGGTCACGATGCGTACAACCGGTTTCGCGATGCGTTATAACTGAAGGCGGTGGCTTCAAATCAATGCATCCATTAGCTTCAGATATGCAGTGTCACTACTGCAGCGAGGCCGCTGCTGTCGCCGTTGAGAAGAACCACCTCAAGGTTGGTCTCTGTGAGCAACATCTCCACGAACGGATGGACAAGCTGTCCGACTCTGAATGGCTCGATCAGTTTCAAGCTGAAATTGACGACGCACTCGACCGATAATACCGAATTCATCGTCACGACAGCCGCTTCTGTGACACGCCCTCTCGACGGATAGCCACCCTCACTACGATTCATTGCCGTTGAGCGTGAGCAAGTATCGAGAGACCACGGTGCCTCGAATGGGGGAGGGAACGATGGATGCCCGCAGCCTGGGTCGCTGCTGGGAACGGGAAAATACTTCTCGGAGATCGGTGAGATAAGCTGCTAGGATGCGTGTATCCGTGATAGGCGGTTCAAGAATCGATCAGGAAACAACCGAACTGGCACAAGAGGTCGGCCGGCGCCTTGGGGCACACGGGCACACGGTTGTCTGTGGTGGACGCGGCGGAGTAATGGAAGCAGTTTGTAAAGGAGCGCGTGACGAAGGGGCTGACACCGTGGGGATTCTCCCTGGCGAAGATCGAGCCGCTGCCAACGCATGGGTGACAATACCGATTGCGACGGGCCTGGGGAATGCGCGGAATGTCCTGGTCGTGTTGAACGGCGATGCTGTGATAGCGATCGATGGGGCTGCGGGAACACTATCTGAATTGGGCCACGCCCTTGATTTTCGACGCCCGATAGCTGGACTTGAATCGCATGATGTGGCCCTACAGGGCTATACACCGGTGCAGACACCGAAAGCAGCGGTCGAGTTCGTCGAAACAGCGGTGGGTGATGAAAATAGTTAGTCGCTCTGGATTCGTGGCGCCAGCATATATGTCACGTGGCCGTCGCCTTCGGCGAAGATGAAATGCAGCTTCACGGGGAACTCTTCGCCAAGTTCCATGGTGACTTCAGCATCTTTCGGGATGGCTTTGTTCATGTCCTTGAGGTAATCGAGTGAGAACAGCGATCGGGCATCGCCGGCAGTGAGATCGATGAGGTCCTCGCGACCAAGTTCGAGATGGACATCGTCTGTGTCACCTTCGGCTTCGACGAAAAATTCCTCAGCATCAGGGTCAACACCTAATGCAATATGGTCTGAGACCATATCCGCGGCTGTCACCGCCCGAGCGATATCGTTGCCCTCAATAACGATCTCAGAAGACAAATCCAGGTCCGGGAGGTCGGGTTCCTGCCGGATGGAGTCGGGATCAATGAGCGCGAGCGTGTATTCTAACCCATCAAGTGAAATGTGGAGTTTCCTGGTTTCTTCATCAAGTTCCAAGTGAATGAGCTGTCCGGCGTCAGCCATGCCGACGATATCCTCAAGCCGGTCGAGATTGACACCGATCACGCCGCCGTCGGTTTCGTAGGATTCAAACGCCGTCTGCGAGAGGTCTAAGTCCACCATCCCCACATTCGCTGGATCGACTGCCCGAATCGTAAGACCGTCATCCTCGAGGCGGATCTTGCACTCGTCCACCAACACGCTAACCGAGTCGAGCGCCGCCCCGAGCGTGTCGGCGCTCACGATAGCCTTGAACATATACAGCCCGTTCTGCCCGCCCCCTAAAAAATCGTCCTATTCAGCCAATCCCCGCTGCACGAGGCAACCGGCAGCCCACTCCCCTGGGTGACGGATTCATTCCAGCAGGAGCAGGTCTGGAGACGCTAAATATGATTTGAGTGTATTGACAAACTGCGCCGCATCGGCCCCGTCGATGACGCGATGATCGATAGACAGCGAGAGCGTGAGGACTTTCCGAGGCGCAATGGTCTTGTCGTCGGGAGCGTCTGTCTCGGCGGGTGAAGAGGCAGTGGAGTCCGCGGGGACAACCCGGGGTTTGTCCTTGATGGCGCCGACCCCGAGAATGGCTGCTTCAGGATAGTTGATGATTGGTGTTGCATATTCGCCACCGATGGCGCCGAAGTTCGTGATAGTGAACGTCCCGCCTTGCATCTCGTCGCGGCTAATTGACCGGTTGCGGGCTTTGGCGGTGAGGTCGGCGATCTCCGCGGCCAACTGCCGGAGTCCCTTCCGGTCGGCATTCCGAACAACGGGAACCATGAGCCCGGAATCAGTGGCCGTGGCAACACCGATATGGTAATTCCTGCGAACAATGATTTCGTCATTGTCTTCATCGAGCTGAGCGTTGAGGATCGGGTGCTGTTTCAACGCTGCCACAACGGCTTTCACGATGAATGGGAGATAGGTGAGCTTCGTATCGTTCGCGACCGGGGATGCATTGAGCCGGGTGCGAGTCGCCACGAGCTCGGTGACATCCACATCGTCGTGGTGAGTGACATGCGGAGCCGTAAATTTCGAGCGCTCCATCTGTGTCCCGATAGTTCGGCGAACACCTCGGTATGGGATGCGTTCGTCCTCACGATCGACGTCACCCATCGTGCCAGATTGTTGAGCCAGTGCTTCGGCATCAGCGGCTTGGGCCTGTTGTTGAGCTTCAGCAAATTGGGCAACTTGCTCGTGGGTGACGAATGGGTGACCATCACGTGTTTCGTCAGTCGGGACATGGTCGATATCCACCCCGTGTTCGTCAGCAAGCCGTCGCGTGGCTGGGGCGGCCAGCGTATGTGACCGATCAGCGGCGTCAGCTGTACTGTCGGGAGACCGGTGGAAGCCTAAATCATCGCCATCATCGGTCACTTTGCGCGTGGCAGATTGCACAGACGACGTGGCGTGATCAGTGGCAGGTGTCTCAGCGTCATCGGTCTCGGTGTCGTGCTCCGCTGCCTGGCGGACATCGGCATCGGTCACCCGTCCCCCCGGGCCGCTTCCGGTCACCGCGGTGATGTCAACAGCAAGTTCTCGAGCGAGACGTTTCGTCGAGGGCGCGGCAACGACACGTGTCTCTCCTGGAGTGGTGTCCGCCGATTCATCGTCCGGCGTCTCAGTATCAGTGTCGGCCGCTTCGGCTGGTGTGTCATCCTCGACGGCAAAACTGATAATCACGTCTCCGACGTTCACCAGTTCTCCCGGTTCAGCATGGATCTCATGGACCGTTCCGTTGACGGGAGATGGGACCTCAACAACCGCTTTGTCTGTTTCGACCTCGGCGACGACTTGGTCTTCGTGAACTGTCTCACCGGGTTCGACGTGCCACTGGACAATTTCGGCTTCAGCCAGTCCCTCACCGACGTCAGGGAGGTGGAATTCATACACCATGTTACATCTCGTACGTGTCGTGGATGGCGTCTTCTATGCGAGTGTCCTCTGGCATATAATAATCCTCCAATGCGTACAATGGATAGGGCACATCGAACCCGGTGACCCGCTGTATCGGTGCTTCCTGGTAGTACAGCGCTTCATCTTGGATGGTCGCGGTGAGTTCACCCGCAAGTCCGCCTGTTTTCGGTGCTTCATGCACGATAACCGCCCGGCCCGTTTTCTTAAACGACGCCACCACGGTGTCTGTGTCGAGCGGCTTCAACGTGCGGAGGTCAACGACTTCGACATCGATGTCGGCGTCAGCGGCCGATTCAGCGGCTTCCAAGCTCGGTCGGGTCATCGCTCCCCACGTAAACAGCGATACATCCGTCCCTTCTCGCCTGACGGCGGCTGTCCCCAGTTCACGGGTATACGGGTCGGTCGGTACGTCTTCGCGGAATGCTCGATAGATAAGCTTCGGTTCCAGGAAGACAACGGGGTCAGAATCTCGGATCGCCGCTGCCAGGAGCCCTTTGGTGTCTGCCGGGGTCGACGGAATGACGACTTTCAAGCCAGCTTCATGGACATACAACGCTTCTTTTGACTCTGAATGATGCTCTGGCGCTCGTATACCGCCACCGTATGGTGCACGGACCACCATCGGACAATGAAATCGGCCGCGTGACCGGGTTCGGAGACGGGCAGCGTGAGAGACGATTTGATCGAAGGCGGGATACATGAATCCTGAGAATTGAATCTCCGGTACCGGACGGAGCCCATACGCGGCCATCCCGACCGATGTCCCAACAATCCCTGACTCGGCAAGCGGTGTGTCAATCACGCGGTCGTCACCGAATTCATCGTATAATCCCTCTGTCGCCCGAAAAACACCCCCATTCTTTCCGACATCCTCACCAAGGACGATCACGTCCTCGTCACGCTCCATTTCACACCGGAGTCCGTCCCGGACAGCCTGGACGAGCGTCAAATTCTGCGTGTCGGTATCCGTACTCATTCCAAGAGCTCCTCATCCCCATGACGGTCGCGTAACTGTTCGAGGTATTCCCGTTGTTCGTCTAGTTGGTGGGTGGGTGATGCATAGACGTGGTCAAACATGTCAGCAGGCTCTGGGCGTTCAATGGCTTCAGCAGTGCTAATAGCGTCGGCCACTTCATCCTCAACGGCTTGTTCGATCGCATCGATCGATTCCGAATCCAGGAGTCCTTGGTCCCGGAGGAACGCTTCCAAGCGAGGAATTGGATCTTTCCGCTTCCATCGTTCAACCTCATCATCGTCCCGATAGACGGACGGGTCGTCAGCCGTGGTATGGGCGCCAAATCGGTACTGGATGGCCTCAATGAGAGTTGGCCGCATCGCTCGGCCCGGCGCTGCATCATCTGCCGGATCTGGCTGTTTGGCCTGCATGATGGCGTCGTGCGTCACTTGATAGACCGCCAGCGGATCCATTCCGTCGACAAGAACCCCTTCGAAGCCATACGCGTGGGCTTTCTGTGCTAACGTCGCCGACGCAGACTGTTGTTCCCGAGGGACCGAGATTGCCCATTGATTGTTATTACAGAAATACACAACCGGGAGATCGAAGACGCCGGCAAAGTTCAACCCCTCATGAAAATCCCCCTCGGAGGTCGCACCATCACCGAAATAACAGAGGAATGCATGCTCTTCACCTTTGAGATCGGATGCCCAGGCAGCGCCCGTCGCGTGCAGTATTTGTGTCGCAATCGGGACGGCCACAGGAAAGATATTGAGATCGGTCTGTTGATTCCCGCGTTCATCGCCCATCCAGTACCGGAGAATCTGATGGAGAGGTTGCCCTTTGACGTAAACTGCGCTATGCTCCCGGTAGCTCGGGAAGATCCAGTCGGTATCCGCGAGTGCGGTTGCGCTCCCGACTTGCGCGCCTTCTTGGCCTGACATCGGGGGATATGTCCCCATCCGTCCTTGACGTTGGAGACTTACGGCTCGTTGATCGAAGTGACGGCCGAGTCGCATGTCGCGATACATATCGATGAGGGTTTCATCATCAATATCGGGAACTTCGGCGTCGTCGTTCACGCCACCGTCCTCATCGAGTACCTGCACCCGGTCACGCGGATCCCGTTGCAGCGTACTCATAACCTCCTCCAGCACATGGCGTACTAGTCCGGGGCTGTCGGCATAGTATTTACGTGAATTTTGCCTCATCCAGTGGTCGTCTTCGCTGGAGAAACACTCTCTATCAGCCATACCGTTATTCAGAACAGTCAAAATCGGGGGGGCGGCGTCTGTGGTGACCGCTTACGTGAACGCGACAAGTCTGGTGAGACCGGTGTAGAGATACAGCCACGTGTCAGCCAGAGGAATTGCTATATCGCGAGGAGGATTAATCTGCGGCTTCATGGGTGGCCGCCGTCGCTCGGGCTTCTTCGATACTCGTTCCGTCGCGGAGTAATGCTTCAATGAAGAATTCACCCGCCTTATATGATGACCGGACGAGGGGTCCGGAGGCGCTATAGAGGAATCCAAATTTATCCTGGGCGATTGTCTTCCAGACATCAAACTTGTCCGGATGGACGTATTCAAATACCTCAAGATGTGATGGTGAGGGCTGGAGATACTGGCCAAATGTCACGATATCAACCGGGATTTCACGGAGGTCACCTAGGGTCTGATAGAGTTCATGGTCATACTCACCGAGCCCCAACATCAGGCTGGTTTTCGTGTAGATATCTGACTCATCTACGACCTGTTTGAGGACTCCTAGTGACTGGTAGTAGCCAGCGCGGCGATCACGGACCGGCCATTGCAAGCGTTCGACCGTTTCGACGTTATGAGCGATGACATCAGGCTCCGCGTCGATGATCTGGCGGATCGCATCGGTGTCACCTTGGAAGTCTGGGATGAGTGTTTCAACAAGAATCGTCGAATCGCGGCGTTTGATTTCCCGGATTGTCTCCGCAAAATGCCCGGCGCCGCCATCGGCGAGGTCATCTCGATCCACAGAGGTCAGGACAACATAGTCAAGGCCGATGTCGACAACTGCGTCGGCCACGTTGGCAGGTTCATCTGGATCGAGCGGCTGCATGCCACCCGTTTCGACATCACAGAAGTTGCAGCCCCGCGAGCAGCGATCACCCAATAGCATGAAGGTTGCTGTCCCGGGGCCGTTCCGGCCGGCCCAACAGTCACCGAGATTCGGGCAGTTAGCCTCTTCACACACCGTATTGAGATTCCGGCTCCGCAAGGCATCTTTGATCTCTGTGAATCGCTCGCCGCTCGGCGGCCGCATCGTGAGCCAGGCAGGCTTCCGGCGGCGACTACTCATACGGCCGTCTATGCTGGCCAGGGCAAAAACATGCGTGTCTCACGCCCCCGATACCCCCGCGGTGTCGAGTGAGTTCATGGGGAGCGACTGGTTTCACCCTGTTCGACCACCGGAATGAAGGCGACGAGTCGAGTCCCGCTGTTCAGCCGTTACACTACGAGGGACAGACGGATGGCCGCGGGGGGATACCTCATCGAGGTGCGCTCTGAAAGAGACGCGTTTTTGGTGGATGGGGCCTGGGGGTATCACGTGGCTATTCCCCGAGGCGTCGAAGAGACGCTCCCTGAATTTGCCGATGTCTTCCCCTTTGAATCGTTTACTGAGATGCAGCGTGCTGCGGCGCCGGCGATCCTTGAAACGAACAAGAACGTGGTGGTCAGCGCTCCAACAGCCAGTGGGAAAACAGTCCTCGCCGAGTTGAGTATCTGTCGTACGCTCAATGCGGGTGGAACTGCGCTGTTCATCGCGCCATTGCGCGCCCTCACAAACGAGAAAGAGGCCGAGTGGGAACGGTTCGTAGAGTTGGGGTATTCCGTCTATGTGGTCACCGGTGAACGTGATCTCAATCCGCGGCGCGCGGAACACGCTGATATCTTGGTGATGACACCCGAGAAAGTTGATTCAGCGACGCGGAAACATGAGTCGCTCCGGTATTCGTTCATCACTGATATCGACTGTTGTGTGATTGATGAGGTCCATCTCCTTGACTCAGATCAGCGTGGCGCAGTCCTTGAAGTGACTGTCTCGCGGCTTCGACGGCTCTGTGACCCGCGAGTTATTGCGTTGTCGGCAACCATGCCGAACGCTGGAGATATCGCCGCGTGGTTGGACGCACCACCCCAGTGTACCTTTCAGTTCGATGCTGAGTATCGCCCTGTGCCCCTCATGGCGTCGGTGGAGACGTATAGCCATGGAGAGAATGCGTTCGCGGATAAATATCGACGGCTCTATCGGGCGTTAGACCTTGCTCACCCCCACCTCGGTGACGACGGACAGGCCCTCATCTTCGTCGCCACACGCCAGGATACGGTACGTGCGGCAACCGCGGCCCAAACAGAGGTGGCTGAACGAGATCTCGAGTTGGATACTCGCGGAGACTACGCGGTCCATACAGCGGCGCAAGAACTGGACAACTCCACACTCCAGGATGCTGTATTGTCGGGGATCGGGTTTCATCACGCCGGGCTTTCAAAGGCAGACAAAGACCAAGTTGAAGCCTGGTTCAAAGCAGGGACAATCAAGCTCTTATTTTCGACGTCAACCCTGGCATGGGGCGTAAACCTCCCGGCACGATGTGTCGTCATTCGCGACACGAAACGACACGACCCGCTTGAAGGAGACGTGGAGATGAGCCCATTGGATATCCTCCAAATGCTGGGGCGGGCGGGCCGCCCTGGCTATGACGACACCGGGTATGCCTACGTGGTCTGTGATGGCTCGGATGCGAGTCGGTATCGAGGACTACTGGAGGATGGCAAACCCATTGATTCACGCCTCGGGGCTCATCTCGACGCGCATCTGAACGCCGAGATTGCGTTGGGGAGTATCACCAGTATTGACGATGTCATGACCTGGTTGAAAACGACATTTTACTATACGCGGGCTGAAGCGACGACCGGAGACCCCGGAGGAGAAAGTGGTGAGTCGGTTCGATCAGCGATGACTGCTGCGCTTGAGCGGCTTATCGACGATGGGTTTGTCACCAAATCGAGCGGCACCATCCAGTCGACACAACTCGGTCAGCTCACCTCCTCGTTCTACCTTCGATTACCGACCGCGAAACAATTTCGTGACTTCTGTACTGCCGCCCGCGATGGGCAACCGATCGCAGACGAGGATGTACTGGCAGTGATTGCCACTGCGGCTGAGTTTGACAGCGTCTCTGCTCGACGCGCTGAACAAGACGCCTGTAGTGCTGTTCTGACAACAGACGCCACAGCGTTTGACCCGGGGGCTACGAAGGTGCTTGCGATCCTCCAGGCAGAGATGACAGGGGCGATGCCAGAGGAACTCAAAAGTGATGCTTGGATAATCCGACAGAATGCACTGCGGTTGCTCGCCGCACTCAGGGTGTTTTGTGAGGAGTTTGCCCGCCCTCGTCACGCAAATCTGGTCCGACGGATTGAAGCACGCCTTGAGTATGGCGTCGACGATGAATTCGTTGATCTCACCGCTATCGAGTGTATTGGGAGGGGGAGAGCACAGCAACTCGCCAACGACGGGATTTGTTCGCCGAGCGACGTACACTCACTCGAATGCTCAGACCTCATGGATGCCGGCGTCACCAGAAAGGTTGCCGAGCACATACTCGATCAAGCCGATGGCATCCCTGCGGTCACTTTCGAGTGGAATGGACTCCATGACTGTATCCAGACAGGGGAAAATCGGATGGGTGAAGTCACGATTCGAAACGGGAATGACGGTGTGACTGCTGGAATCCACCTCACGGTCAATGGGGTCGAAATGACCCATAAAACCCGGTATTTGGGAGAGACGACAGTTCCAGTCGGGATCTTCGGCGCCGATGTGGACGAACTAACATACACGATTGAGGTGTCCTTCCCGACTCTCCCCATCCATCCCGTCACTGATACGACGACGGTGTCGGTCGAGTAACCCGCATGGTGACACCGGTCCACGACCCTGGGGTTGTACCGTCGGGTAGTCATCTGGATCCACACGGGAGCAGTATGCGAGGGCAGTTGCTCAGTAGGATGCCCGCGAATGGCGTTGTACTCCAGCGGATAGTCGCCCGTCTTTATGGGTGGTGCCAATAGACGACCTGTATGCCCAAGGAAACGATTGCAACGGATGAGGCGCCCCCGGCTGCCGGTGCCTACAGTCAAGCCACACAGACAAACGATTTCGTGTTTACTGCCGGTCAGATCGCGTTGACTCCAGAGGGCGATTCATTGGCTGATGAATCCATTACTGTACAGACGGAGCAAGCATTAGAGAACCTCACAGCGGTTTTAGATGAAGCGGGTGTCCGTTTGCGTGATGTCGTGAAGACGACGGTGTTTCTCAGAGACATCGATGACTTTGAGGCGATGAATGCGGTGTATGCTGAGTTCTTTGATGAGGATCCACCGGCGAGGTCGGCGGTCCAAGCGGCTGACCTCCCCTTGGATATGGCCATCGAGATCGAAGCAATCGCCGCACGATAACCACAGTCTGCATCTCTCGCCAGGGGTTGCAGCCATCTGATTCGTGAAGGGCAGCGCATCGGTAGACTGGCTAGGAAACTGTATCGCTGACGCGATTGCTTCCATGCAGTACCTGGAGGTATACAGAACGAGGTGAGTAGGTTCTGTCCGTTCGATAAGGGAGGTTTGGGGTGGCCAGAGTCCTGTGAGCGCTGACTTTATGCGGTTGCTCCAGGTTACGCGTGGACGGTGTAATGGATGCTGGTGGAGGGGCCGGAGATTCGCGGGAGGGGCCGGGAATGGACGGTAGGCGACGCGAAGAGTTTAAACAGGCGACTCCGGTAGGATGGAGTGAGCCAGGATGGCCGAACGGTAAGGCGCACGCCTGGAAAGCGTGTTCCCTTACGGGATTCAGGGTTCAAATCCCTGTCCTGGCGTTTTTCCTCAAAGTAGAAGTGTCAGTAGAATCCGCCAACAGGAATGATATCTTGCTGTGCTGTAGCGATTGTAGGGCGTGGTTTTGCGAAGTTCTGTCGTTGGTGTCCGTCGGGAGTTGTCGGTTGAGGGGCTGTTGTTCGTCGAACCGGGGTGGTGGTAGATGTGGTGGCCTGGGTTGTTGGGGTAATAAACCCCCGGTGATTGGGCGGGTTGAGGTCAGGTCTTGTTGCTGGTGGTTACGGTGAGTGTCCGTGACAAGTTGGGCGTTATCTTTCGGTTTGGGCGTGATTGGTATCGATGTTCGTGTTTGACAGGATTGTTGAGAACAGGTATATTTATATAGAACCGTAGACAATCATCCGGACGACCATGAGCCAACAGCAACGGATGGGAGGCCAGCCGATGATAATCCTCGGTGAGGACTCCCAACGGATGAAGGACCGTGACGCCCAATCGCACAATATCTCTGCGGCGCAAGCGGTTGCGGAATCCGTTCGGTCGACGCTTGGACCCAAGGGAATGGACAAAATGCTCGTCTCATCGATGGGTGATATCACTGTTACAAACGACGGGGTGACGATCCTCCAGGAAATGGATATCGACAACCCGACAGCCTCAATGATTGTCGAGGTTGCTGAAACCCAGGAAGACGAAGCCGGCGACGGGACAACAACCGCTGTTTCAATCGCGGGAGAACTATTGAAGAATGCCGAAGATCTCCTTGAGCAGGATATCCACCCCACAGCGATCATTCGTGGATTCGATTTGGCGAGTCAACACGCTCGTACCGAAATCGATGAAGTTGCCCACGACATCGATCCCAAAGACACAGAACTCCTCCAAAATGTAGCGGAGACATCGATGACAGGGAAGGGAGCGGAATTGAACAAAGAAGTTCTCGCCCAACTCGTCGTCGAAGCCGTCCAAGCCGTCACCGTTGAAGCCGACGATGGTGAAACTGTCGTCGACCTTGAATTCGTTAACAGCGAAACACAAACCGGGCGGTCAGTATCCGACTCCACACTTCTCAACGGCGCAGTCATCGATAAAGACCCCGCCCACGCCGACATGCAAACAGAGGTCGCCGGCGCCAAGGTTCTCCTTATTGACGAAGCCATCGAGGTCGAGGATACCGATGCAGACGCCAGCCTCCAACTGGAAAGCCCAGACCAACTGCAACAGTTCCTCGATAAAGAAGAAGAACAACTCCGCGAGAAGGTCAACGCAATTAAAGACGCGGGCGCCGACGTTGTCTTCTGTCAACGCGGGATTGACGACCTCGCGGAGCATTTCCTCGCGAAAGAAGGCATCCTCGCTGCATCACGTGTCAAGAAATCTGACCTCGGATTCCTCAAAGAAGTCACCGGTGGCGTGATTGTCTCCGATCTCGCCACGCTCGACACAGGCGATCTTGGCGAGGGTGACGTTGAATTTGATGAGGATGATGAATTGTTCTACGTGGAAGGCACCGGTGAAGAAACCCACGGCGTCACGTTGCTCCTCCGAGGGTCAACCGAACACGTTGTCGATGAATTGGAACGCGGGATCGATGACGCCCTCGATGTGGTCGCTCAAACCGTCTCCGATGGCCGCGTCCTTGCCGGCGGTGGGGCAGTCGAAGTCGAAGTCGCACGTCGAGTCCGGGATTACGCCGACAGTGTCTCCGGCCGCGAACAACTGGCGGTAGAAGCATTCGCCGATGCGCTCGAACTCGTCCCGCGCGTCCTGGCCGAAAATGCCGGCCTTGACTCAATCGATACGCTGGTGGATCTCCGCGCAGCCCACGACGATGGCCGAGAAACGGCCGGGCTCAATGTATTCACTGGTGATGTCGTCGATACCTTTGAAGCGGGTGTCGTCGAATCCGCCCACGCGAAACGGCAGGCGATGGCGTCCGCGACCGAAGCGGCCAACCTGGTCCTCAAGATTGACGACATTATCGCCGCCGGTGACCTCAGCACCGAAGGTGAAGAAGACGAAGAGATGCCCGGTGGCCCCGGCGGCGGCATGGGCGGCATGGGCGGCGGCATGGGCGGCGGCATGGGCGGCATGATGTAACGATCCGCCCGCCACTCCCTCCCCGCGACCCCGAGAACCGTTTCCATCACCTCCCTGAAACAGTAATTGATCGACCGCCGCCTCTAGAGTAGAGGCTGTGAAGAGGGAGTATTCCCCCGATATCGGTGTGGCAACCAAAGTCAATACCCCAAACGACCACGCTCGGGTAAAGTGAGGCGAAACGGAGAAAGGTCCTCCCGGGCGAGAGTGGATAACCACGATGAATTTCGCTCGGAGGTGGGATATCCGGGTTATTTTTGGTTGGTGGTTTCCGATGGTACCGTATGGAAAAGGTCGCTGTCGATGAACTGGATAGGTGGATGGGTCCGGCGAGCATAAAACGGCCGCTGGGGAAGGCACTCGGTGCCGAACATATGGCCGTAAACTACTATGAACTTGAGCCGGGCGATAGTTTCGCGTTTGGCTATCATGCCCACGAAAACCAGGAAGAACTCTTCTATATTCTGGACGGCGAGGCAACCTTCGAAACTGAGACAGGAGATATTGAAGTCGACGCCGGGGACGCGATCTATTTCAAGCCAGGCGAATTCCAACAAGGCCATAATCGAGGAGAAACGCCTGTTCGAGCCCTAGCGATCGGCGCGCCTCAGGATGCCGGCGAATTGACACTCCTCCGGTCGTGTGAAACCTGTGGCGAACAAACCAACCACGAGATTACGGCAACAGACGACCGAAGCGCCCTCGTAACAATCTGTCAAACGTGCGGCACAGAAACCGGTCGGTTCACATAAGAGAGATGCGGGAATTCTAAGCAATAGCCTATCCACACAACTGATATGGCAACGGAAATACTCGTCTATGACCAAGATTGTGGGTTCTGTACCTGGTTAGCTGATTACTTTGGCCAACGGACGAATCTGGAACTCGTCGGGTTTGATGAACTCACCGATGAACACAGATCGAGACTCCCAGAAGAGTACGAAGACTGTTCGCATCTCGTGACAGACGACGCGGTCTATTCCTGTGGTGCAGCCATTGAACAAGGCCTTGCACGGGCCGATGTGCCGCCCGGCTCGGCGGAACTCATTGCTTTTCTCCGCGGATTCGAAGATTATGAAGAATTCCGAGACCGGCTGTATTGGGAATTTGCTGATCGACGGGGGCTCCTCGGTCAATTCCTTTCAAAGAGCAGCGTCAACCAGAGCGGACAATCAGGCACGAACGACTAGTATCGCCAGCGGAGGGAGCTGATTTTGTACTGATGTTGTATTGGGTTGCGGAGAGATGAGAGACCACATCACGTGTGGGGGAATGGATCGGTTGACAAGAGACACCCACATATTTGGATCCTTGGAATATCGTCATCGGGGCTGGTGGGGGGAAGACGGGTTTCGATGGATATCCGGAGGATGCCGTGTGTACGCAGATTGCGGTCGTTCCTTGAGGGGTGTCGTGACGAAGGGTGGCTTTGGCTGGGGTGGCAGCGTTGCGGAGAGTTGGTGTCGAAGCCCTTAGTACGGAGGCGGAGGTAGGTCGTTGGTATGAACGTTGTAGACGTGATGACGAGGAGGTCGGAGGTGGTGACTGTCGAATTGCCAGGTACCAGAGATGAGTGTCTTGAGTATCTCCAAGATCGGGGATTTTCGTCGGTCCCGGTAGTGAAGCGATCGGATGGTAACGAGGAGTTTCGTGGCCTCATTACGCGGGAATCGTTGATTGAACAGCCCGATGAAGATCAGTTGGCGTTGTTGCTCCGGGAGGTGCCGACGACGGAATCGTCAACGCCGCTTGAGGAGGTGGCTGCACTGGTGGTTGAATCCGGTGAACGACGGGTTCCGGTGGTCGATGATGGTGAACTAATCGGGATCATCACAGTCACGGATATGGTGCGAGCGATTGCAGAAGGTGAAACCGATGGGGATGTCGAGATTGGAGCGGTGGCGACGGCTGAAGTGAATACCGTGTATCAAGGGACACCGCTCCCGGTTGCTGAACGGGAACTCAATCATGCGAGGGTTCCATACGCTGTGGTGTTGGATGAGGATGGGCAGCATACCGGGATGTTGACGGAAGTTGACATTATCGATGTCGCTCGGGTTGTTCAGGGTGAAGCAGACCCTGGGGATGCCTTGGCGAATGAGGATGACGACTGGAAATGGGAAGGCATTAAAGCCGTTGGGAGCCGGTCAATCCCGACTCTGAACGTCGAAATTCCTGATGAACCAGTGGCTGACTTCATGACGGAAGACTTGGTGACTGTGACGCGACAACGAATGGTTCGTGACGCCGCCCAGCAGATGCTCGCACACGATATCGAACAGGTTCCCCTCGTGTCGGGCGGGGACCTGGCCGGGATCGTCCGCGACATTGACTTGCTGGAGGCGCTTGTATGAATGAACTGGAGACAATAGCTGAACTAGCCAAGCGACGTGGCTTCTTTTTCCCCTCAAACGATGCATATGGAGGGACGGCCGGATTCTACACGTATGGCCCCGAGGGTGCGGCGCTGAAACAACGTGTCGAAGACGTGTGGCGCGATATCTATGTCCGGGAAGAAGGCCACATGGAGGTGTCAGCCCCAACCATCATGCCGGAGGCGGTCTTCGAAGCCTCTGGACATCTCGACGGGTTTGATGATATGATAGTCGAGTGTCCAGCCTGCGGGGCAACGCATCGGGCTGACCATCTGATAGAGGACGCTGTCGACGAGATTGATGACGCTGAAGTGTATGACCCCACGAAAGTGGGGGAGTTGATTGCGACCAACCACGTCCTCTGTCCGGCATGTGAGACATCACTGGCTGGTGAATCGGTCGAAGAATTCAATCTGATGTTCGAAACGAATATCGGGCCAGGGTCATCGTCGCCTGGCTACCTCCGGCCTGAGACTGCCCAAGGGATTTTCGTGGAATTCCCCCGCTTGAAAGAGTACGCACGGAATCAACTCCCGTTCGGTGTCGCCCAAATCGGGCGGGCCTATCGGAATGAAATCTCACCGCGACGCGCATTGGTTCGTGTCAGAGAATTCATCCAGGCTGAACTTGAGCATTTTATTGACCCTGACCACGACACGCCGCCTCTTAACCGGGTGGTTGACCGAGAACTCCCCTTGTATGCGGCTGATGCCCAACAGTCGCCTGATGCCGGGACTGAATCATATACCGTCCAAGACGCCCTCGAGAACGACATTATTGGGAGTGCCTGGGTCGCGTATTATTTGGGTCGATCACTTGAGTTCTATGAACGGATCGGGATCGATATGGATCGCTTCCGGTATCGGCAGCACCTCGCCGGTGAGCGTGCGCATTATGCGGCAGATTGTTGGGATGCGGAAACAGAGGTCGGCAGGAACTGGGTCGAAGTAACCGGGTTTGCGTATCGCGCCGATTACGATCTCCAAAAACACGGGGAATATTCCGGCGAGGATTACACGGTATTCCGTCAGTACGATGAACCCCAGACAGTCGAACGACCTATCGTCCAGCCCGATATGAGCTACCTCGGGCCGGAGTTTGGGGATGATGCGGCAGAGATTGCTACCGCGTTGGAGGCCCTCGTCGACCACAATCAGTCTGCGTTCGAGGGGTCAGATGTAACGGTTGAGGTATCGGGCGATGAGTATACGATTCCTGTCGAACACACGGGGTTTCGCGTTGAGGAACAGACTGAATCGGGTGAACACATCACGCCGCATATTGTCGAGCCGTCGTTCGGCATCGATCGACTCGTGTATAGCGTGCTCATCCACCGGCATAGTACCGACCAAGTTGACGGAGAGACGCGTACATATCTGGATCTTCCGGCGCAAGTGGCGCCAACGACTGTTGCCGTCTTCCCGCTCATGACGAAGGATGACCTTCCAACCCGTGCACGCGGTATCGCTCAAACCCTCAGACAGGAGGGATTTGAGGTGGCGTTCGATGACACTGGGAATATCGGGCGGCGGTATCGACGGCAGGACGAAGTGGGGACCCCGTACTGTGTCACTGTCGACTATGAAACACTCGACGAGGACACGGTAACCGTCCGAGAGCGTAACTCAACCATCCAAGAACGAGTTGCCATTGAAAACCTCCCGACAGTTCTTCGGCGGTTGGTTGAGGGAGCGGACCTCACAGACCTCTGACGACTGCAGAAACCACTCAGACGAGAAACACACTCCCCCCTCTCTCGGCGGGAATCAAGGGCGGTGGAGTATTCGGGAGCCTTCGATGAGTCCAACGAGCGGAGACCAGTGTGGGTCGCGGTCGAGACCGTGGAGGAAGGACGTTTCCATGGCCACGTCAGGGGCTATATCCGTCATATATACGACGTTCGGTCCGGATCGCTGTCGGGGCTCGCTCCATCGACCTGTACCTTTTACCAATGTCGTTGAGAATGACCTGGTATGACGGTGTATGAATCGGATCTGCCCGGCGTCGGCAAGAAGTTCGAGGTTGAACTCGGGAATGATGAGCGACTCGTCATTGTCATCCACAATACAGGGAAACGGGAGGTCTACAAACGGAGGGGGGATGAGGATTCAGTGAAACTCATCGAGCTGTCCGACCAATTATCTCGACAAGTTGGCTCGATACTCGACGGCGCGTACTTCCAGCCAGTGACGTCCGAAAAAACCCAGACAATGCTCGATGAAAATTCACTGCTTGAATGGGTGAAGGTCGTTGATGGATCGGAGCTTATTGGACAAACGCTCGATGACATTGATTTCCGCAACCAGACGGGAGCGACTGTGGTGGCTATCGATAGAGAAGATGAAGCCACAAAGTCAAATCCCGGCCCGGAAACGGTCATTCGCGCCGGCGATACCCTCATTGTTCTCGGCGATCGAGACGCGTGCCAAGACGTGGAATCGTTGGCGGCAGGGGAATCAACTCCCCGTGAACTCGAAGACTTCGACACCGACTCACCGGAGCCGTCCCAGGACGAAAGTTAGCGTATGGCGACGCTACTCCTCGAAGCCGGGGCGATGTTTGCGGTCCTCGCCGTGGCGGCGACGATCGCCCAACGCGTCGATTTGTCCGTCATCCCGTTTTATGTCATTGCAGGGATACTTTCTGGGCCAGCGGTACTCGGCCGATTCGGCCTGCCTGCCATCGAAGACCAACAGTTCATTACCGTGTTGGCCGAACTCGGCATTGTCTTCCTCCTCTTTTTCCTTGGGCTGGAATTCAGTCTCGATCGACTGTTAGCGTCAAAAGAGAAAATCAGTAAAATTGGATTCCTTGACCTGGCCGTGAACTTACCAGTCGGTGTTGTAATCGGAATTGCACTTGGCTGGTCAGTATTAGAAGCATTCGTTCTCGGCGGTATTGTCTACATTTCTTCGTCGGCAGTCATCACAAAATCCCTGATTGACTTAGGCTGGATCGCCAATGATGAAGCCCAACCGATGCTCGGCACCCTCGTCTTCGAAGACCTCTTTATCGCTCTCTACCTGGCAGTGCTTTCCGCTATCCTCCTCGGTGGCGGGGAGCTCTCACAAATCGCGGTGGATATTGGGATTGCCATGGCATTTCTGTTCGTCTTGGTTGTTGCGGTCTATCTCGGCACCGACTATTTTACCGCGTATCTAGATGTCGGATCCCAGGAGTTGTTCATCATGCGCGCGGTTGCCGTCACGGTGCTCGTTGCCGGTGCCGCGTTAGCAATCGGGTTGAGTGAAGCAGTGGCCGCATTCTTCATCGGGATGGGGTTTGCGACGACCGACCACCTCGAAGATTTAGAACAACGCCTCATTCCGCTCCGGGATGTGTTTGCAGCAGTGTTCTTCTTCTGGATTGGATTAAACACCGATCCGACCCTGTTCAGTGATCTCGCAATGGCCGGCCTCGTCGGGCTGCTTGTCCTTCTGACCACCCCAACGAAAATCATCACCGGTTTTCTGAGTGGACGGATCTATGGGCTCGACAACCGGCGGAATCTCCGGGTCGCATTCGGGATGGTGACCCGTGGTGAATTCTCATTGGTCATTGCAGCCCTCGCGGCAGGCACCGGCGGATCAGTGGTGATGACCGAAACGATACCAGCCGTTGCTGTCGGCTATGTTCTTGTCATGAGTATCCTGGGAACACTGCTGATGCAATATTCAGGAGCATTCAATCGATTCATCGTTGATACAGCTACAACAGAATTAGCTGAGTGACCTCTCAAACGCAAACCATCGACAGTGTCCAGGAGAACCCGCCGGGGGCGCAGTGTCGTCACGCCGCCAGTCGAGTGTATGGAAGGTCAACAGCATTGATGCAAGGAAACCGGGTTTGTTGAGCCTTCTCCGGGCGGCCCGTGGTTACAGTCCCGGGTAGGGACCGTGTTTTGACGTGGTGAGACGCTGCATCTGGTCGGTCGAGAGCGATATACTGGCGGCCCCGAGGTTTTCTCGAAGTTGCTCGACCGTTCTAGCGCCAACGATTGGAGCGGTAATGCCGTCGCGATGCATCAACCACGCTAACGCGGTTTGGGCTGGTGTCGCGTCAACCTCTGCCGCTACAGCATCCAATTCGTCGTGCACATCAAAGTTCACATCCCGGAGATAGGCTTTCTGAAACTGGCTTGATTCAGCAGCCCGTGACGTGCCAGTTAACCCATCATCGCGGTCGTATTTGCCCGTAAGAAATCCTTGGCCTAAGGGACTCCAGGGACAGACAGCAAGATCGAGGTGGCGCGCCATCTCGAGATAATCACCCTCAATTTCTCGGTTAACAAGATTATATCGTGGTTGCGTTATGGTGAACGGCTCCCACCCCTGTGCACGAGCGATTTCATTTGCACGCGATACTTTCCACGCATTCGGGCGGAGCGTTGAGGTACCGAGGTAATGGACTTTCCCGACGTCCACGAGGCCGTTTAACGTCCGGAGTAATTCATAGACAGGGGTTTCGTCGTCCCAGCGATGGATATAGAGGATATCGATATAGCTTGTATCCAACCGGTTCAAGATTTCATCAATACGATGCCGTACGGTTTTTCGATTGGTCCCCCGACTGTTGGGATCGTCATCGCGTGTCTGCCAGTAAATCTTAGAGGCGATAGTGTATCGTTCCCGATCGCGGTCTTGCAACCAACTCCCAATCCAGCGTTCCGCAAGGCCGTCTCCATAGATGTCGGCAGTGTCGATGAATCTGCCGCCGACCGCAGCGTAGGTATCGAGTAAGTCATGTGCACGCGTTTCGTCAATCTCAGTGTTACCAGCATCAGTTTCTCGGCCAAACCGCCATGTTCCAAACTGGAGTTCACTTGTTTGCAGGCCGGTCTGCCCAAGCGACACAAATTCAAGCTCGATATCGTCTATCTCAGGCATTATCACTAGCTCCCGCGGGTAGCCTAAAAAGGATTCAGCATCACGAACCCCGCGTCTGCGCGTGGCCTGACGACCCAGAACGAATCGTCGGCGTCCGAGTGAGCTACGCGGTCGCAGCCGGGAAATACGCCGGACGGGATTTACTTCCACTCTGCTGGCCGAACGCTTTTCCGCTCAACCATCGAACAGCTGGCTAGATGGCCTCCGCGACCGATGAGCAGGAGTATGTCGAAGGATCCCTACTCGTTGATGGGATCCTTGAAAAGCGGGGCTACCAACTCCAGTTGGCGGAAACATCCCAGAACGATCATACACTCGTCTGTCTCCCAACCGGACTCGGGAAAACAACGGTGAGCCTCCTCGTGACTGCCGCTCGACTGGTAGAACACGGCGGGAAATCCCTGTTACTCGCCCCTACGAAACCCCTGGTCCAACAACATGCTGCGTTCTATCGTGAAGCCCTGACGATTGATGACGATGATATCGTCGTGTTTACCGGAGCGGTCCGGCCCGACGATCGCGCAGACTTGTGGAAATCCGCCAGCGTGGTGTGTGCGACGCCACAAGTCATCGAAAACGATCTCGTCGGCAACCGGATTTCATTGGCCGATGTCACTCACATCACGTTTGACGAATGCCACCGGGCAACCGGGAACTATTCGTATAATTATATCGCCGACCGATACCATCAGGATGCCGCGGACCCCCTCGTCACAGGGATGAGTGCATCCCCGGGGGGAGATAAGGAGGAAATTCTGACTGTTTGTCAGAATCTTGGCCTCCGGGACGTTGCGGTGATGACGGAGGACGATGCCGATGTTGCTGAACACACGTACTATACGTCGGTTGAATGGGAGCATGTCGAACTCCCGGAACCGGTGATCGAGATCAGAGATGCCCTTAATGATGTCATTGCCGACCGGTTGACAACACTCAAGGAGCTTGGCGTGACGCGGACCACAGACCCGAATCTTTCCCAATCACAGCTTGATGGTATTCGGGCGAAGCTCCAAGAACTCATCAACAACGACAAGTCAGAAGGCTATCAAGGGATGTCGGCACACGCCGAGATTATGAAGCTCCGGCGTGCGGTCGAGCTCGTTGAAACGCAGAGTGTCGAGTCGCTTCGCCGGTATTTTGAGCGGCAACGGGATGCCGCGAATTCATCTGGCTCGTCGAAGGCGAGTCAACGGTTCGTGAGTGAACCACGCGTCAAGGAATCTATGCGGCGTGCAGCGGCGTTTGATGATCTCCATCCGAAGTTCCGTCGGACCCGTATCCTCCTCGCCCAGACACTTGGGATAGAGGATGGTGAGCGAGTCATCGTGTTCACAGAATCACGAGATACCGCTGAGACACTTACGTCGTTCCTTGCAGACCACTTCGATGTCCGCCGGTTTGTAGGCCAAGGAGACAAGGAGGGCTCCAGCGGAATGACACAAACGGAACAACGCGAAACGCTCGATGCGTTCCGAGACGGCGAATTCAACGTGTTAGTATCGACGAGTGTTGCGGAAGAAGGCCTGGATGTGCCTGATGTCGATCTTGTGTTGTTCTATGAGCCAGTCCCGAAAGGAATCCGGTCAATTCAGCGGAAAGGCCGAACCGGCCGCGCCAGCGAGGGACGGGTCGTGGTCCTGATTGCTGAGGATACGCGCGACGAGGCCTTCTTCTGGATGTCCCGAAACGAAGAAAAACAGATGGAAGAAGAACTCCGGGCATTAAAGGAGATGAAGGGCGAAATCTCTGCGGCGATTGCTGACCAACCATCGCTTACGGAATTCGACGATACCACTCCAGCACCTAACGAGGAACGCCAGCCTGAGACCACCACCGCACAGCAATCTACGAACCGCCAGGAAGAATCAAGCGATGAAGACGAAATCGCTGAAGAGTCATCACCCGATTCGCAACCAGCCAATACGTCGACTGACAAGACGGTGAGTGATCAGGTTGATGAGAAAAAGCGGGGACAAGCCGGGCTGACTGATTTCAAAAATGAAGCGAATGAACCGAGCAACGAGTCCATGGATGAGCAACCGGTGGTTGCTGGCCGTCGCGACACCGACGATGCCGACGCTGATGGCGTCATCGAAATCGTCGCGGATCAACGAGAACTTGATTCACATATCGCTCGCGATCTCTCCACTCGCAATGGTGTCGAAACTCGCTTAGAGACCCTTTCAGTGGGAGATTACGTTCTATCGGATCGTGTCGTTGTCGAACGTAAATCTGTCGAGGATTTCCTGGAGACACTGATTGGCGGTGACCGCTCACTCTTTGAGCAAGTCGGAGCAGCTACCCGTTTCTATGGCCGCCCCGTTGTAATAATCGAAGGTGAGCAACTCTACCAAGCGAGAAACGTCCATCCAAACGCCATTCGAGGCGCGCTTGCGTCTCTCGCCGTTGATTTCGGCGCCAGCATCCTCCAAACAGACGGGCCCGATGAGACAGCCGATCTGCTTGAAGTCATCGCACGCCGTGAACAAGAATCGAGCGATCGGACGGTCGCCGTCCACGGTGAGAAAACCGGGCGGACACTCACCGAACAGCAAGAATATGTCGTCAGTGCAATCGCTGAAGTCGGAGCGGTTACCGCTCGGGCGCTCCTTGAACATTTCGGCACTGTCGAGGCTATCATGACAGCGGATGAGGACTCCTTACAAGAGGTAACGGGCATTGGGGAAGTGACCGCCGGTCGCATCAGGGAAATCACTTCGAGCGAATATGCCGGATCCCGCTGAACGCGGTGAATTACCGCAGAGATCGGCGTGGTGAGGCAGCTTCGATCCACGCCTGATCGTTCCCCGGGTCATACAGAATCAATCTTCCATCCCACAACCAGAGGTGTTTCAGGGTGTCCGACGAGTCAGGAGCCACAATCGGATCGACGGCCATACCGGACCGAACGGTCGAGGTGGCTAACATATTTTCCTAACTCTCTCCCGACTGTCTCCTGACTCCACCCAAAATTCACCGGGGCGGGCCTAAAGTTCGGACAGCGTCTGGAGGGCGTCAGCTGCCTCACGAGCCGTCGTGAACAGTTCACGTTTCCGGCCGATATCGGCTGTTTCCTCTGCCTGATGGACGAGCGCTGTGATCTCACGGATCAACGCCGCCTCGGCCTCCCGGAGGTCCCCGTCGTCACTGGAAGCGACGTCACGCCGGGCAGGCGGATCAACCCGCGCAGGACGTCGGTCTCGCGATGTCGCCGGACGCCTCTCGTCTCGACCTCGGTTGGCATCATGCACTTCCTCGTGGGTTTCAGAGGGAGATACAGTCTCATCGGCATCGCGACCATCGGCAGCGGCAGATTGGGTCGGTTGGTCATCACCGGGCGCTGTCGGTGGGTGTCTCCCTGTCTCCTCTGACGTCGTCGCAGTTGACTCGGTGCTAGAGGCTGGCTCCCCGTGGGTATCGGTCGGTGTATCGTTTACTGCTCCATTTTCTGCCGGCTGGGCCTCACGGCCTGTGTCGTCACTCGCAGCCTCGAGGTCAGTGACTTCACGTTGACACGTGGGGCAAAACTCACGGCCGTCGTATCTGAAGACGGGGGAGTGACACTCCGGACAGTGCCGATTGGTCATTGTGGCCCCCTGCAAGAGGAGTTCGCTCATTTGTTCAGCGGCTTCTCGTTTCTGTTTATCCCGCTCGAATTGTTCACGGAGTCGCTCACGTTCGGCCTCACGATCGAAATCACTCATATGCTACGCAATGTACTATTCCGGGAAAAACACTCCGTTAGGCTGATTCATGGTCGTGGAGGCTCTGCATCCGCTCCGGGAGGTCGATTCCGCGGGCACGGAATCGTCGAACCCGCCACCGGAACATGAGCCAACCCAGTAACAACCAGCCAAAGACCACGCCACCGATCCAGGGGAGTTCTGTGAGTAAGGCAACCCATAAGAGAACCGCAGACAACGCACTGCCGACCGCGGTCACCCGGAGCACTGGCATTGGCAGTCGATAAATCGAGTATTCATACCGCTGTGGGAAAATTCGGGGAAGGTTCCACAGGGCTAGACCACCGACAAACACCGCAAACAAGATAGCGAGAGACAAGGCGATCGATAAGACAACCGGTGAGGGGGTAATCGGCACCAACGCGAGGGGAGGGACACCCAAGAGTAAGACCGAGCGGTGGGGTGTATCGAATCGGTCATGGAGAAGGGCGAAATCGTTCGGAATGACATCGTCGCGGGCCGCACGCATAATTGACCGTGAGTAACTCGCGAACGTCGTGTTGATCGACGTAAGCGATCCTAAGAGAGCAGCGACGACGACGAGAGCGACAAGGGGAGACGGGAGAAATGTACCGGCAGCTTCCGCGATAGCGGCGTCAATACGATCAACGCCCTGCCATCCGAGGACACCAACGAAGATCGCCACGATTCCGACCAAGAGCGTCAGCGAAATGACCGCCGATAACACCAAGACGCGGGGGATATTCTGCGCCGGGTTCTCAATTTCTTCACCGATCTCGATAATCATGCTAAATCCGCGAAGCGGGAAATGTAACGAAACAACAGCGATGACGAACGGGCCAAACCCGTTCGGAAACACCGGTCGATAGGCACCCGGGTCAACAACGAACGCGCCCGGGATCACGAATACCAGGATGCCACCGAGGAGGACAGCAACCATCACCAACTGAAACTGTGTCACAATCCGGATCCCGACGAGATTGACGAGGAGGAACGTGACCAACACGAGGTACATTAAGCCAATGTGGGGAAGCAGTGTTGTGAAATGACGGAGGTATTCGGCGAAGCCGTGGGCGGTAAATAACAGTCCCGCCCAGACACCCGGGACGACCATCCATGGAGTGGCAAATCCCCAAAACGGGGCGACCAATCGCGAACCATAGACATACATCCCACCAGCAACGGGGATTGCGCCACCCAACTGGAGGATGGTGAGGAGGCTGAAAATGAGAGGGATACCTGCCAACATCATGGCGAGCACGACACTCGGGCCGGCATCCGCGGTGAGCGGGGCAGCCAGGACAAAGACAGCAATACCAATCACATTCCCCACGACGAGACCGGTCGCGCCGATGAGACCAACCCGTTGCGTTATAACACCATGCTCCCCGGCCATGTATTCCCAGAATCCGCGACCGGTCGCGTAATCATAGCGCCGCCCATGTACGGGCATTCATAAGCCACAGAAGAGTAAGCCATCAAATCCACCGGTAGCGGCGTCCTGATCGCCTGGCTCCAGCATCGACCAAGTGGACCCCGCCGCAATCTGGATCCATCCCGGCATTGTCTGGACAACAAGGCCGACAGATGGCCATCGATAATGCTCTCACGTACCGAAATAACTCACAGGTGGAGACCGATACGGATCGGAGTCCGTCAGATTGAGAAATCAAAAAACCGATATCACCCTCTACGCTCACAATGAGGGTCGTCTGCGTACGATTGAACCCGTCACTACCTGGAGAGTACCTGTCGGACAGCTTCGACACGGTAGTACCCCTATGAGGGATGTCGTCAATGTGATTGGGGAATGCCAGAGAGGGATGGCGTTAGCTAGAAACAGGGTGGTGGTGAGTAGACCTGGGTCGTTCAGAAGTCGGTTTCAATCGTGCCGTCAGCCTCGAGGTAGATGATGCCGTCGAAGAGGTCTTTGAATGCCGCTACATCTGCATCTGAGTGGACTTCTTCGGAGAGATGGAATAACCCCACTGCGTCGTATTCCTCAAGGAGTGCCAACAGCTCCTCGACGGCGGTTAATGCCTTGTCTTCATCTGCGTAATAGGCCATTTCAGTAACGGAATCAAGACTGATTCGACGTTTCCCCTCATGCTCGTCGAGAAATTGTCTCGTGATCTTGATGATCCCGTCAAGATCGTCGGGAGCAGAGACGTAGTGGACGTGATCGGATGTTCGCCGTGAGTATCCACGTTCAACCGAGAGGGTGTCGAGAATGTCGGCTTTGGATTCGTCGACATCGTAATATTCGAGTTTCTGTTGGACTTCCCGGGCGGTGGTCCGAGTGGAGATCACCAACAACCGGTCGGTATCGGTTTTCAAGAAGTACGTGTCAATGCGGTCTGTTTCGCCGGTGCTCGGATGAATAAGGAGAATGCCGGTCCCTCCCGGGATAGAATTCGGAGCGGAGTTGATAGCGAGTTCGTAGTCCATGTGTGTTTCCCGTCCGGCGTGGTCTTAAATCATGGCCGGAGAGACTGTTCCAGCAGGGGCGTGGGCGGTGGATTGTGGCTGTGAGCGCCCGATTTAAGGTGGCTGACTTCTGAGTCACCCTCAATGCCGAACTCGAACGCGAAGGGTGACCGTCGCGAACGAGAACTCGTCAATCAGCTCGACGAGGCAGGATTCGCCGTGATGCGGGCACCGTCGTCCGGCAGTGCAACGGCGAGGGAACTGCCGGATGTGCTCGCTGGGGATGGGAAACGATTCTATGCGATTGAGGCTAAGTCCTCCGCTGGCGATCCGATCTATCTCACTGGAGAAGAGATTGAAGCGCTCGTGTATTTCGCCCGGAACTTTGGCGCAAAACCGCGGGTTGGGACGCGATTTGACCGTGAAGACTGGTACTTCTTCCATCCGGGGGACCTCCATCAGACGGACGGCGGGAACTACCGGGTAAAGAAAGAAACGGCGATCGCCGAGGGCACTGATTTTGCCGAATTTACGGGTGATTCACAGAAAATGACACTCTCCGAGATCACGCAAGGTAGTGAGGAAGCGGCCGACCAGCTGCCTGACGATACCACGATGCGGAATATCCTCGAAGCGGTCCAACGGGGTGACCTCACAATTGATGACGCAGTCGAGATGCTGTAGGTGCGGTCCTACTGTCGATTGAAGTGATGACCGACATCCGGACCAATGATAAGTCAGCCCTATATACGAAACGATGGCTGTACTTTTGGTTGTCCGAGGTGAGAACCGGTATTTATGCACCTTGTGTTAACCGGGAATATGGGAAGGCGTATCGATGCTGAGTATCGTGTTCGGTGTCGGCTTCGTGGCTGGATTGGTAGACGGCCGTGACAACGAGGTCATCGCGGGGATACGTCTCATTGCCTGGATAATCGGCAAGCAGACACTCGGCAGACTCAAGATACCACTCGTCCGCTGGTTCATCAGTCACTCGGTCGACGATGACTGTGTCATCGGTTTCTCGATCAGTTACCGGGGTGCCAGGAGCAATCCAGCAGTCATCACAGACAGACGGCCCAGATTCCGGGACGAAGGTGGTGGTTTTGCAGATACGGCATGTCCCGTGGGTTTTCCCGGGTGGTGGGACTCGTCGTTCATTTACCTCGATGGCGACACGCCGGAGGTGTTTGCAACACGCTCCGCGTATTTCGTGATCCGGACAGGAACAGGTGCTTTGGGGGAGATCGACAAGATAGGTTGCGCCTGATTGGCTTTCGACGAGATACCGACCGCCGGCGAGTGGGCGGACGGCCATAGCTTCGGTCCATGCTCGTGTCGAACGGTCATCCAAATGGCTGAGGTCGGGGGCAAGGGGCTGACGGGGGTCTGGGTCTGGTGACGCTGTTGGCGATTCAAGGGGCGTCATGGCTAGTTAGAACTACGGTGATCGACACGAATAAGTTGTTCGACACTTCACGTCAAAAAAGAGCTGAAAGGAACGGTATATATTCGTTTCAGTTTCCTTACTTTCACAGACTGAACGACGAGAGAAGAATCAGCGAGCCCCATGCAAAATGTAGTATGTCGACGGCATGCCATTCGTATTGATGCGACATGGGGGTGGTGGGATTCCTGATGGCTGGTTTACCTGGGTGTCCGTCCGGATTGAGGTGATGCCGTGGTTCGAAGCGCTTTTGGCCACTACCTCCGGAAGCCAGACCATGGATCGGGATGCCGTCGTCGAAGCTATCGTTGCCTTTGTCGGGGTGGCCACGTTGGCCATCATTGTCATCGGTATCGGTCGGATATACAACGAGAACGGTCTCTCCGGTGACGGTGGCCTCGCGCTCGTTGGAGCTGTCGGCTTTTTTATCGTGTTTATGTCGGTGATCGGGTATGTGTTGTCGCGGCGTTATTGAGGCGTCCAGGTGGCGAGTCGATCTTCCGGGACCGCATCGAGTTGCTCGTCGTAGTATGACAACGGGTGGTGGATTTGTTCACAGAGTTCGTCCTTATCGACACAATCGCCATATTCCTGCATCACCTCACACGACGGCGACGTCATAACCGCGCCATCGTCATCCCGGAGATGCGCAACTTGTTGGCTGATTGTGGTCGCGACATCCTTGTCTGAAACGTCACAGAGTTCGACGATTTCGTCTGCTTCGAGACCAGTATTCGCGAGGAAGGCAAGGAGGGAGAATCGGGATCTGTCAGGGAGTGCCTCACCGGTTCGTGCCCGTGTGAGAAGCGCCCGCATACAGGGCGGGAATAACCCTGGTACAGTTGTGTCGAACCGGATGGGTGGCTCTAAATCCTCGATCTGGTGGCGGAGGACAGATACCTCATCGGAAAGGGAGTCTGCGATGGAGTCGGGGACCGCCAATGGGAGTCCGTCGGCTACCAGCCGCTGGATTGATTCTCGTAACAAGGTGTAGAACTCTGGGCGGGACACAGCGATCCAGCCCTCCGCAAGTGGCCGCTGCGCCAACCGCCAGCGGTCGGCATCTAATGCTGATGCCAGATCTAGATACGCCGTGACGGCAATCTTAAAATCGTTGTCCCCTGTTGGAACCACGCGGTCAAGAAGGTCCAGGTCGTCTAAGAGAACATTCAGATTCAGGCGGCGGTCATCGGTACTCTTCAACTCGATTGCTGCCTCGAAATCTTCCTGAAATCGGGTGCGGGCTGTGGCAGCTTCCGCAGCCGCGTACTTCTCTATTGCTCCGGGAACATCCAATAGCGACACCAAAACCCGGGCAATGGGATAGGAGAGCAGTTCTGCGCGGTCGCTCCACGCCCGGGGGTCTTCGGGGTCGGTCGTGCCCTCAAGGAGGGCACGTGTCACGCGCTTGCGGCCGCGGGCAACTGCCGGGCCGCCCGCCTCGACGAGTGCCGCCAGATCGACATCTGCCGCCTCCACGGATCGTCGGGCATCGTCGAGAAATGGGTATCTGGCGTGAAGCCGATCCATACCAGTTGCTTTCGAAGCATCCCCGATAAACAAACCGGTAGAAATCTAGCGATCAGGCCGGTGGTAATGATTGCGTCCTGGTTGGTATCGAGAAATCGCGTGGCTACGTCGGGACTGTTCGTTCGATTGGTCGGAGTCGATACGCTCTTGTCCATACCCGTCATTGGGTTGGGCGTGCGGCTCAGGTACCGCTGTCCGGGCTGCCGGACGACGAGTAACCTCCATGATCCCGGGTGTGACTTCGAGGGCGTCGACCGTCTCGAGATTGAGAAAGCCTATACCGATCTGTTGGCGCTCTTATCGGCCCGATCGTTTCCCGACGAGGCGGCGCTCCGCGAAGCGCCCCCGGACCGCTGGAGTGGCCTCCATGCCGCTGTCCTCTCACGGCTTCAGAACGACCAACGCGTGGTCGAGGAGGATGGCGCCATCCGGCTGCTCACGCCAGAGGACTACAAGGACCGGGTTTCACAGCCGACATTCGAGCCGTTGAAAACAATATATGAAAAGGGGAGTGTCCCCGGTGCCCATGATAATAGTGTGTTCAGCATGCTCGCGTTCTATGAAATGGTGGGGTTATCATGGGAGGAAGCCCGCGGTAACACCATTGATTGGCTACGAGCGTCTGGGACCTGGGATCGCGGCGGGTTTGAGGAATCGATGCCTGAAGAACTCGTTGATTCAAAAAAACATGTCTATGAAACCGGGTACGGCTGGAAAGAAAAGGCCCGGGCTGCGAAAGCCGTGATTGACCGTCACCTCTAGGATTCAGGTTCCCATCGATACCGCGTAGTCGGCGTGCCATCAAACTGTGGCCCGGACCCGTATTCATCAAAGTCTGCACGTTCGGCTGCTTCACAGGCTTCGTCGTCAACCGGGACAAGGAGTTCGGCGGCCATTCCTTCACGTTCGGCAAACCGCATCGGTTCGGCAAGAAGTCGTTCGCCAAGGTCGGGCGTTCCTTCGAGTTGCGTGATATGGACTGTATCGGCGTGTGCGTCGTAACTTACGAACCCGCGGAGATCATCGTTTTCAGCGACCCGGACGGTCCGATCGTGGATGAGATTCCGCATGACGTCCGCCGGCGTCTCGGTCAATGCCGCCAACTGTTCGGCATCCGCCTCAACGGCGTCACGAATCTCCATGCAGAAGCCAATGGTACCAGAGAGATTAAAGGCCAGGGCCGCCGTGAGTCGTTCGCCGGTCATATCTTCGCCAACTGCGGGAGCGTCGAGAGCGACAGTGATGGCAAGCATTCTGTCGAAGGACAGGATTATCTCCCGTGACGGGCAACCCGAGGTATGAGCCACACTCTCGTACACGAGGTGATTGTATGCGGGTAGTCGCGAAGTTCGGCGGAACGAGTCTCGGCAATGGTGATCGGGTCAATCGAGCGGCCGATACGCTCGCTGACGCGGTTGATGCGGGCCATGAAGTTGCCGTGATTGCCTCGGCAATGGGGTCGACAACGGATTTTCTTCTTGATGCAATTACCTTCGAAGCGGATGAAGCCGACCAGGCTGAGATTGTCTCAATGGGTGAACGGACATCCGTCCGCATGCTCAAAGCCGCCCTCGGTGCTCGCGGTATCACCGCCAAGTTCGTCGAGCCAGGATCAGATGACTGGCCTGTCATTACCGATGAACACGGCGAAATCGACGTCGAAGAAACACGGCGGCGCGCGAAACAGTTAGCGGCCGATATGGCGGCCGAAGGCTACGTCCCGGTCATCACCGGGTTCATCGCACAAGATCATGCCGGGAATGTCACCACACTCGGTCGGGGAGGATCCGATACAACCGCAGTGATGCTGGGGAACTATATGGATGCTGACGAAGTCGTCATCATCACGGACGTCGAAGGCGTCATGACCGGCGATCCACGGGTAGTCGAGGGTGCGCGAAACGTCGGAGAAATCACAGTTGATGAACTCCGCAATCTCTCATTCCGAGGCGCAGAAGTCGTTGCCCCCTCCGCACTCTCATATAAGACAGGCAATATGGTCGTCCGAGTCGCCCACTACCAACACGGCGACCTCCTTGAGGGCGGAACCACGATTGAAGGACAATTTGAGAACTTAATCGATCTCCGAGAAACCCCCTTGGCGTGCCTGACGGTTGCCGGCCGGGCAATCCGGAACACGCCCGGCATCTTATCTGACCTCTCGACAACACTTTCAGAGTCAGATATCAATATTGACGCTGTCGCCAGCGGCATGGATTCAATCACCTTTTACGTCGATGAAGAAATCGCCGAACGAGCCGAGAACGTCTTACACCAATCCGTCATCGATATCGACGAACTCTCCAGCGTCACCGTCGATGACAACATCGCTGTCATCCGCATTACCGGCGGTGAATTACCAAACCAATCCGGGATCCTCCAAGACATTATCGACCCTCTTTCCGACGAACACATCACCATCCACGACCTCGTCACCAGCGCCACGTCAGTCGCTGTCTTCATCGAATGGCCAGACCGCGAAGACGCCCTCGAAATCATCCAAAACGCCGTGTAACTCACACGCGGTCATAAAATATCGCGTCCGCCAGTTCACATCTCCTGGTGAACCGCTGAGAAACCGATAGTACTGCATGGTAATATCGATTTCAGAGTCACCACAGACAGAGATATCAAGCAGTAGAACCCGTTATCGGCCATCACGTAATCGAGTCCCGATTTGTTCCGGGAGCCCGGCCTGTCGGACAGCCTCTACGACGGCTTCCACATCGTATTCGACGCGGCGCTCCTCGACAGTTTTCTCCTCGAGATCGACCACGGCATACGCCGCTCGGGGATCGCCATCACGAGGCTGGCCGACGCTCCCCGGATTCATCACTATGCCATCGGGATAGATTTCATGCGCCTGGACGTGTGTATGCCCCATCACGAGAATCTCCTCATCAGTGAGCATTTCCTCGGAGAACAACGAAGGATACGTGTAGCGATTTGGATCGTCTGGATGACCATGCACAATCTTCATCCGACCGTCGAAACACCGCTGGACATCGGGCAAGTTTCGAAGCCACTCCAAGTCAGCCTCATCAAGCTCGCCGTGTGCGTATTGAATCCCCGCACTCGCCATCCGGTTCCCATGGTTTACCGCCCCCACCGCGACCGCCCGGTCATGGTTACCAATTACCGTTGGAATATCTCGATCATGGACTTCCGTGAGACACTCACCGGGCCACGGATTGTACCCGACGACATCTCCCGCACACACCAACGCATCCACAGCAGGCATATCGTTGAACACGTCCCGTAATGCCACTCGATTCGCGTGGATATCAGCAATAACCCCCACTCGCATACTCACGGCTATGATGGCAGGTGGTTAAGGCCTGACGGCTATCGCCACCGTGCGTGAGCGCTTTACTGGACGTATGGCTACATTCGAGAGGCTTCTTTCGCGTCTTCAGCGTGTTCAAGCGCGAATGTGAGTTGGTCACGGTGGGCCCGTTCAAGCTCCGCTGAATCAGCATCCGTCAACTGGGTGGTGACTTCCACACCCGGGAGTTTTGTCTTCATCTTCAAATCGCTTCCATCGAGAAGGTCATCGAGGTCAAGTTCCATCGAGGACATCACCTCGATACATGCTCCGGTTCACCTTATGAGTTGTACTCCATACCTGCAGGAATCGTGATTCGACTATCAAGCATTGGCATACCCTGTTTCAAAGCCGCTGTCTGTGCGGGTGGCCGCGGCCGCACACACCGGGTGCTCAAAATCAAATTCGAGGAGTTCCAGCGCCAACTCATCAGCAACTGTAGCATCGATGTCAATCGGCTCGGGCCGATCTTTTTCGTACGTCGCGACAAGCATCGGGGCCTCTACCCTCTCGACGAGTACTGCATCACGTCGCACAATCCCAATATAGCTTTCTTCGGGGCCCACGACCCCGGCGAGACGTGGCGTATCATAGTCGTCTTTCTCAAAATCCAAAGCTAGCAACGACACCGCGAGTGCATCCCGAGCCGGATACCCTAACTCAAGTTTCTCGGTGATCGGATCAACATGAGAGCCATTCCCCACCACCGCGTGTTGGTCATCATCGGTTGTCCGGAGACAGTTATATGAGACATATGGATTATCCATCTCGGGGGCATCCGACGTTGGGCCAACCGTCAAAATTCCGGCACGCGAGATGACGTGGCGGTTGGGAAACGACCGAGATGAGACGCGATACGCCGCACGATCTGGTGCCACCACGACAAAACGACCGATATACATGCAGCATGCTGACAAGGGGAACGATATGTCGGTGTCGATTCGAACCAGTGAGAAACCCGATTCGTGGACACCGTTTGTCCAGCCTACCACTTTTATGCAATAAAGGGACGGAGCCAGCAAAACCAGGGACAAGACCACATCAGAGGCGATTGTGGCCATCGTGTGCTACAATCGAGCCATTCCAGCTGGTATCGAACAGTGAGTGAGGTTTGCGGCCTGTGGAGCCAGCCCATTCAACGATGCGACACAAGAGGCTCTTCTGTGTGAATATTCTTGATATCGGACAGCTTGCAAGATCGATATATCTCTTGTCGTTGAGGCTGCCATTCACAACACTAAAATACGAACGTCAGACAATGAATGGGTACAGCGGCGGACAATCCGCCGACACGTATCAAGTCCATTAGGGTAGTGGCCAATCCTTCGAGCTTCTGGGGCTCGAGACCCTGGTTCGAATCCAGGATGGACTATGATTCAGCTATTCATTCTATAAGCAATATCTCTCAAATGGTCGATCGGTCATCCACGTGCGTCTGGATGATATGCCCGATGGCGGGTAGAGCAGAGTTATCAGGTCGAATCTCTATACCGCCACTGTTTGGACCGACTGGCGTCGGCTGAGCAATCGAGGGCGTCATACTGCCGGTATATCCTCTGCAAGATATCCGAAGGGTGAACTGATAACGCCGGGTGAGTCCATCCGGAAGTAACTGAGTAAGGACCCCGAACGGGCGCGAAACTGAATTGGCTGCAGGTCGAATATCGGAATAGATGGTCGTGTTTTACAGGACAGCAATATCGCTGCCCCTTTCCCAACCAAGTCGGCTCCCTCGGAGACGGTCATGGGCAACGTGAATGCGGGCGTTTCACGCCCGCTGACAATCATGGTCATCATTGGGACGGCAGTGATTGGTGCACACGTCTTCGGGTATATTGATATTCCATTTGATGTCTTTCTCTCAGCAATCTGGGGTGTCTGGAGTACTGCTGAGAACATCACCGCTGAAAATGACTCACCCACCGTTGAAAATGGCTCCCGGGAGGTGAATGGGATACACCGGGACCAAGTTGAGGTGTATGTTCATGAGGAAGTGAATGCAGTCCGTGAGGAAAATGACGTATCGCCGCTTGACTGGGATCCCGCGCTTCAAGAAATTGCGAGGTACCATAGCGGTCGCATGGCGACAGAAGAGTTCGTAGCGCACACGGCGCCAGATGGAGAAACGCTGCGGGACCGCTATGAGAAATTCGGGTATGAGTGCCGGATTGAGACATCCTCGAACACGTATATGGCAGGGGCTGAAAACATCGCGAAGACCTATCACCACGAGAACGTGATTGGGCAAGGCCGGTTGACAACGGAGCGTGAAGTGGCCGAAGCTATCGTTGAAAGCTGGATGGCGTCAGCCGGCCATCGAGAAAACCTTTTGACTGCCGAATGGGAGAATGAAGGAATCGGGGTGTATCTAACTGAAGAGAATGAAGTCTATGCAACTCAGAACTTCTGTTGATACCACGGCCGTTCAATCAGCGTCGTGCCATCAAATCACGGCGTATGGAATTCACCGACCCGTAACAGAGGGAGTGATCGAGAAGAGATCTGCAGGTGACGGGTATCGGCCGCGGGTGCCGCCGCGTGTGAGATGGCGTGGTGCTGGAGAGTGGACCGAGATGCATTTACCATCGGCGTCTAGAGAGTCACTCGATGCCTCCTGGGTCGAACGACGATCCCGACACGGGTCACAACGCTGGCAGACGTCGCGTACTACAGACGATTGGCGTGGCAGCGACGGTTGGGGTTGCCGGGTGTACGCGGCTTCCTGGCCGGAGCTATAACCGGCGACAAGATACGTTCGATCCAACGATTCTTCCCTACGATGAAACGTATCCGGATCGCGATGGAGTGACAATGTTCCGACAGGGAACCCGCCGGCTCGGGTATTATCCGGACGCAGTTGTGCCTGACGCCGTTGAGGTGGAGTGGTCGTTGCCAATCAACGAGGTAGGCCACACGGCAGCGAAGGCCAGTCCACGGCCCACTCCGAATGGCGAAACGATAGTGATCCCCGCGGACACGGGGAAGGTCTATGCAGTCGAACCGGACGGCACCCAAGTGTGGAGCGTTGAGACGGGCGCCACGAATCTCGGTATTCATGGGACGCCGTTGATCGTCGACGATACCGCGTATATTGGGGGCTATGATGGGGCGTTATATGCGTTCGATGTCGAGACAGGCGAGCGCGTCTGGAAAACCTCTCGGTGGCGGCTCCACGGGGCGATCGCGATCGGGTCCAGCCCGGTGTATTGGGACGGCGTGATCTACGTTGTCGCCGAGTACAACTATCCGCTCCAAGAGCCCTCTGGGACGATGTGGGCGTTAGATGCCGAAACCGGGGCGCCGTTATGGAATGACGATCGGTTATGGGGGATGCCGCATCCATCATTGGCCATCGATCCGGCGACAGAGCGGATTATCACCGGATCGAATGATGGCGTCTGTTATTGTTGGGAGTTCCCGTCGTTAGAGTTCGCCTGGTCGTACGAAACGGGCGCGGAAATCAAGGGCACGATACCGACGTATGATGGTCGTGCGTTCGTGGGGTCGTGGGATGGGCATTTCTACTGTCTCAACTTGGACGATGGGTCCAAGGAGTGGTCGTTTGAGACGGGGTCGATCATCATGTCGAACCCGGGTATTGATCCCGATGCGGGCGTCGTCTATATGGGGAGTGATGATCGGCGGGTGTACGCACTCGACACGGAGACCGGTGATGAGCTGTGGTCACGACCAGTCTATGGGCATGTCATTGGGTCGCTCTCGGTGACCGCCGACTGCGTGTTGGTCGGGTCCTACGACACCCACCTGTATGCGCTTGAGAAGGACACCGGGGGTGTCCGCTGGCGCGTTGAGAACAACGGCCACGTGACCAGCGAAGCGGTTCCGCATGATGGCCGGATTTACTACGCTGAGCGGGCTGACCTCACAGGCTACTGGAGCGACGACGAAACGGTCATCGAAACGCCCGGCCACGCATACTGCCTCACGCCTTCATCCTAAGGCTCAAATCCCCCTCCGGTTCTCAGGGAGGCTATACCTGTATCACCATTGACGTCGGGCATTCGCGTAGCGGGGTAGCGGTTGGACCTGTGCGTGAATGATGGGAGGTCATGGCGACAGTTCTATGCGGGGAGTCACGGTGCCAGGTGTCTCTGCGGTGGTGTGATATCTGGGTATACGGGCGGTGGAGCTGGTGGGGTCACCACTCAACGAACGGTGTCCCAGTCCGAGATTTGTCGTTATAGTCGTGTTGCATCGCCGTGATGGCTGCTTGAAGAGTTTTGCCGCGATCGAGGTATTCAGTGACCACGTGTTTCTTCCATCGACTTGGGGTGATTCGGTCAGTCCAACGAGCTTCAATGGGGGCAAGGTATTTGTCAATATCGTCCGGTGGGAGGCCTTGATCGTGGAGGCCGCGTCGGGCATACTCGAATATCTCCTCAAAGATACGGTGCGGGTCAAAAATTCGATCGGCATTCGCATCTACCCATGCCAGATCGGCATCGAGACCCGTTTCGACTACGTCGTAAAAACACTGCCGGGCTGCCTTCCATTCCAGTGTCTGGATGGGGTGATCTGCAGTGACGAGGCCGTGAATGAGACCGGAAACCAGACATTGAAGCCCGATAATGTCTGTGACTGAGGGCTGGGTTGGGAGTGGGCGGTATTCGATGCGGAGCGATCGTTCAGTTGCCCCGGCGAGAGCTTCACCCCCGATAACCGTCCTGAGCCACCGCCAGTATGTCCCGCGTTTGTGGTTGAGTTCCCAGATTGTATCGGCGTATTCATCGATGGTATCGGGAGACCTGATCCACTCTTTTAGGAATGGAGCACAGGTCCTATCGTCAACTAATCGATCGACGACGTCGCTAGTCCGGGTGATGTCACGGGGAAAGCGGACCTTCCCGTCCCCGCTAGCAGTGTTGATAGCCTGTTCGAACACGTACACTCGGTGTTCGTGATACGTCCGCTCGACGAGATCATATGGTGACTCATCGGAGTCACCGCCGGGCGCCGCGTCACTTGGCTGCTCCCCCGAAGGAGTGGAATCTGTGTAGAGGTCGACTGGGAGAAAAGGAGAGTTTGTACTTAAGGCGAGTATCGGGCCGAGTGTTCTGATACCGGTGGCGTAGTAGGCGGGGAACAGCTCGGAATCGGGGATTTGGAGGTGAGGTTGGATAGAGGAGGTGAGTGACTCGACGAGAATAGAGGGAAAGGACTGATGGACACCCGGGAGGTCGAGTTCAACGGTGCCATCGACCTGTGAGAGAATCTCGTTATCGATAGCACAATACCGGGGTGACCGCCGCATGTTTGCGGCGATACTGACACCGTTCTCGGTATCAGTTTCTCCGAGGTAGGAGGGGGTGCCCGACGGCGGTGGGATTGTCCACATCGCATCAAGCACCACGTCGAGCCCAGACTCTTGGAGCAGCTCCCTGGTCCTGGTTACGCGGTCCTGGGTTTGGGTGATTTGGGCGGCGAGTCCCTGGGTATCAAACGCATTGGGTGTTGTATTGATTTCGATATTGTGACGTCCAAGTTCGTAGTTGCAGCCAGGAGTCTCAAAAACGGTCTCGGGGACCTGCGCCAACCGATCATTCTCGTCGACGACATAGGCCTCAAGTTCAAGGCCAACAGTGAACACGTCGTTGTCAAACTCGCCCGCTTGAATCGCCTCACGAAGGTGTGCGGCCTGCTCGTCGACCCGCTGTTCAAACTCACGCAGGGTCCGGTCAGCGAGCGACCGTTGAACTAACTCTGCCAGCGTCTCCCCAGTCATTGCGACCGCGTAAGGGGCTCGGTGATGTTATGCTTCCGTTTATAGTCGGTCGCCAGACCACAATGCTGACGGAGCCACCACCCTTCGAACGAATCCATCCACATCGAGATCATGTCCGGCGCTTCTCAATCTCCCCTCGGTTCTCCCGAACTCTGGAGATCCAGACACCGACGGGTCAATGGCTGCCTCACTGCGGCGGTGGATTACGAGGCAGACCACCAGAGAGTGTAGGGTGGAGAAGAATGGGATGTGATGGAGGGGGGTGTTGTGGATAGAAGCCATACGATTCAAACCGCAGCCCTACACAGGTGGAGGTATGTCCGCCTCTAAGCTCGCAGGGCAAGTGCAGGATGCGTTGGCGACCGATGGCGAAACGTTCGCGTCACGGGTCAATGGAGAGGTGGAAGCACTCCGCGATGAAATCGAGGACGGGACTTTTGATAATCCACAGGCGATCGTGGGATTGGAATACGAATTCTATGCTGTGAATGCTGAAACTGACGCGTTGATGCGTGTCCCACGTCGGTTACTCAAATACATCGGATTCGAAAAAGAGCTAGGACTCCACAACGCAGAGTTACAAACTGCTCCACAACCGCTGTCGGAATATGGACTACGGGCCCAAGAAGCAGAGGTGCAAGCGAAGCTTGACGCTGCGCAAATCGAAGTGGCACGTGAAGGGATGGCGTTGGTCAGTGATGGTATGTGGACGGTCCCGCCCGTAGGCGAGACAGCGTCAGCGTATTTGACGGATAGTGTCGAAGAAGATGGAATCCGGATCGCGACGAATATGTCAGGAGCGGTCCGCTACCATTCAATGGCGAACACTGATTATGCTGCAGAACTCCAGCTCGATGCTCCACACGTCACGCTCTCTGCAGATACAGTGATGCCGGAGAGTCTCATCACGTCAATCCAACCGCACTATCAGGTACCACACGCACAGGATCTCCCGGAGAACTTTCGATACGCGTTGCGGATAGCCGGGCCGCTTCTCGCAATGTCAGTCAACTCACCGTTTTTTCCACCCGACCTCTATGAAGCTGATCCGGAGACAATTCTCGCCGAAGGATGGATGGAAAACCGGATCCCGGTCTTCGAGTCGGTGCTGAATCCAGCTGATGGGGAGAAAGTCACCTTCCCTCGGGATATCACCTCTGTAGATGACGCGCTCGAACGGATCGCGAACGATGAAACCGTCGTGCCTGCAATTTTCGAAGAAGGAGGGCGATTTGACGACCAATTTGCGCATTTCCGACATAAACACGGGAGTTTCTGGCGGTGGGTCCGCCCGGTTTTCGATGGCCCAACTCGACAAGCGGCGAATGCCCGCATTGAATTCAGGCCACTTCCTGGGCAACCGACCGTCCGAGACGCAATTGCATTGCTCGCGTTGTACGCTGGCTTACTCGAAAGCCTGCCGCGTCGAGAGCACCCGGTCTACGACCAACCCTGGGAGATCGCCCGTGACAATTTCTACGCAGCGGTGAGGGACGGGTTAGATGCCGACCTCCAGTGGATTACAGTAGATGGCGTTGACACCTCTGACACGGAGGAACTGTACGCCGAACTGCTGGAACTGGCGCGGGATGGCCTTGAACTCCGCGGGCTTGATGCAGCTGAAGCCAACCGGTACATCCAACCGCTCCGCGAACGCGTCGACCGGCGGATAACCCCCGCACGGTGGAAGCACAACCAGGTCACCGAACGTGTCGAACAGGGCGAGCCATTCCCCCAAGCTATCTGGGGGATGCAAGCTGAATATATCGACAATCAATCCGAGACCCTCATCGAAGGAACATTTCTGGACTGGCTATAACCACACAACCCCGTCGGTGTCTCGAAGCCGCTGACGACAGTAGCGGAGTGGAACCCCCGGTGGAATTAGCCATATACCGACACGGGCGGGCCCTCGGATCAAACCGGTGGATCGGTGTGGAGAGACCACTGGTTATAAGGCGCGGTCGATTGCGTCGGCTGTCGTCTCTCCGATACCGTCGACGCGTGCCAGTTCATCTTTTGACGCGGCACGAATACCGGTCAGGCTCCCAAATCGACGGATGAGCCGGTTCCGTAATTCAGGGCCGACGCCAGTGACATCGTCTAACGGCGTTGAGACCTCGTCCCGCACGGTTTGGTGGTACTGGACGGCAAACCGATGGGCTTCATCGCGAACGCGTTGGAGCAGATGGAGTGCCGGCCCATCCCCCCAGTCAAAGACACCGTCCGGCGTGACGACCAACTCGTCTGATTTCGCCAGCGCGACGACCGGGATTTCCCAGCCCGTCTCATCAAGGGCATCAAGGGCGGCTCCGAGCTGGCCTTCCCCGCCATCGATCACCAGCAGGTCGGGGTCAGCGCGATCGTCACGATCTTCAATCGAGCGTACAGCACGCCACGTGACGAGCGAGCGGATGTTCTCATAGTCATCATTTGTGTCAGCGAGTTTCTTCCGGCGATAACTGCTCTTGTCAGGCGACCCATCGTCGAACGCGACATTACTCCCGACAACCGCTTTCCCGTGGGCATGGCTTACATCGAACCCCTCGATTCGGGACGGTCGAGGCATGTCGAGGCGGCGGCCAAGGGCTTGCGGGCCATCTGTAGTGCGCAGTTGTTGTCGCGCATTCTTAATCGCCAACTCGACGAGTGTTGCCTCCCGGCCCTGCCCGGGGACTCGGACAGCGACACCTTCTGCGGCCAACCACGCGTCGACATCATCATCCCCGTGTCGTTCGGGTAACAGAATCGCATCCGGCAACGCTCGATCCGCATAAAACTGCGGGATAAACGCGGCCAGTACCGCAGCGACACGGTCTTCATCTGCTGGCGCATCCACATCATATCTCGTACGGTCGACGAGCTTCCCGTCTTCGCTATGAAGGCGAGCCACTGTTGCCGAATCACCCTCAAGCGCGACGCCCAACACGTCAATATATTCTTCATCCTGGTTAATCACCGCCGCCCCGTCCCCTTCATGGAATGCTTCGACCGCTTCGAGGCGATCCCGTAAGGACGCAGCTCGTTCGAACGCCTGCTTCCCTGCAGCTGTCTCCATCGCCTCACGGATCGGTTCCGCCAACACCCCTGTTTCACCTTCTAGATACCGTACAGCTGCAGACGTATGCTCCCGATACGCATCAGTGGTGATTTCACCGGTACATGGCGCCGAACACAACCCGATTTCATGATCAAGACAGGGCCGGTCGCGATTCGCATATTTGTGGTCCGAACATCCCCGCAATCCAAAGGTTTCTCTGAGCGCCTTGACAACAACATCAACTCGCCCTTTATTCGTGAACGGGCCGTAAACCATCGCCCCGTCATCTGGATCGCGCGTCACTTCGATACGGGGTGCGTCATGATCCGTCAACTGGACCAGTGGATATGATTTGTCATCTTTTAACCGGACGTTATAGCGAGGCTGGTGGCGTTTGATCAGGCTCGCTTCCAAGAGCAGCGCCTGTGTCTCAGTATCGGTGACAGCAAAATCAATCTGATCAGTCGTCGTGACCATCCGTTGAATCCGGTCGCTCCGAGGGTCTGCATACGTCCGGACTCGATCTGCTAGAGCCACTGCCTTCCCCACATAGAGGACATCTTCTCCGGCCTCAAATGAATACACGCCCGGCTCTCGGGGCAGGTCGTCTGCTCGGTCCCGTACCGCCGCCGCGTCCATCGTATATCCACCATCGTGGTCAAACCGTATCAGCGTGACGAGTACCACCGATCCAGGCGAGGAAGATCCTGGATCTATTCCACCATAACAGCGATACACGACTAGAAACACCCACCCACGGAGGCGGACTGGTGTGGCTATCGCACCATTCGGTGGGACACCTCACCCGTCGTCTATGCGACGCCAACTCGAACGGTAATCTCGAGAGCGATACGTACAATGCATCCGGCTGTCCACACTCGGTACGGATGACGGAACTGATGCGAGTCTGGCTAGTTGAACGAACGTACACCGACCGAGATTTGATTGTCCTCATCTATGCGACACCCGATGGCACCCACCACCTGCGGAAAGAGATATCATCAACGATGCTCCATCAGACCACGGTGACAGCCGCAATTGAGGTCGATACCGATGCCTTGCAACCGGTCGATGATGAGGAAACTCGGAGCCGATACAGTGCTGAGGTGGAGCGAGTCCGGGCGAATTACGAACCGGATAGCTCAATTTAAGGCGGTTGACCAGAGCCTTAAGGCCTTTATTGAAGGCCGCTGAATCGCCGACTGAACAATGGTCGCTATCGAGTTAGATGATGTCCAGAAGGCATTCGGCGACGTACAGGCGTTACGCGGTGTCGACCTCAGTATTGAAGAAGGTGAAATCTTCGGGTTCCTCGGGCCAAACGGTGCCGGCAAGTCAACGACGATCAATATCCTGCTAGATTTTGTTCGGCCAGACGCCGGGACTGCCCGCGTGCTAGGTAACGAGGTCCGTGATGGGAGTGTCGCGATTCGAGAGCGTACTGGTGTCCTCCCGGAAGGCTACGCTCTCTATGACCGCCTGACCGCCCGGGAACATCTCCAGTTCGCCATCGATTCAAAAGACGCTGATGAAACGCCATTTCCTCTCCTTGAACGGGTCGGACTGGAAGAGGCCATCGACCGGAAGACGGCCGGATTCTCCTCTGGAATGCGGCAACGGTTGGCGCTCGCGATGGCGCTCGTCGGCGATCCGGATCTCTTAGTTCTTGATGAACCCTCAACCGGACTCGATCCAAATGGTGCTCGGGAGCTTCGATCGATCGTCAAACAAGAGGCGGCTGACGGAGTCACCGTCTTCTTCTCAAGTCATATTCTCGGTCAAGTTGAGGCCGTCTGTGACCGCGTCGGCATCATCCGAAACGGCGAGCTCGTTGCGGTGGACACAATTCAGGGCCTCCGTGAGAATGTCGGGGGTGGGTCGACGCTGATTGTCGAAGTGGACCGCGTACCGGATGAGGCAGCAAACCGAGTGCGGGCGTTAGATGGTGTTTCCGATGTCACCGTGGACGGTACGTTGTTCCGCGTGGCGTGTGACAGTGAAACTAAGATGGATGTCGTCGGTGAAATTGAGGACGCTGGCGCGAATGTCACTGACTTTACGACCGAAGAAGCCCCATTGGAGGATCTCTTTGCTGCCTACACGGAGGGTGAGGCATGAGTGTTCTCGCTGTCGCGGAGAAAGATTTCCGGGACGCCATCCGATCTCGGCTCCTCATCGTATTGGCTCTCCTGTTCGCGTTGTTTGCTGGCGGAGCAGCGTACGTGGTCACTGAATTAGATCCGCCGCAACAAGCCCAGTTCACCGGTGAAGTCACCACACTCCTCCTCATCATCGGGCTGGTCCAAGCAACCGCGGTCTTCATCCCAATCGTCGCCATTGCCGTCGCGTACCGCTCGTTGGCAGGGGAGCGACAAAGCGGGAGCCTCAAAATGCTGTTATCACTACCAAATAGCCGTGCTGACGTCGTTGCGGGCAAGTTCCTCGGGCGGTCCGGCGTCGTCACCGTCGCACTCATTGTCGGATTCGCGATCGGCCTTGTGGTCACAGCCGCGCTGGCCGACGCGTTCTCGTTGACAGAATATCTCACGTTCGTCGGCGTCTCTCTCCTGTTTGCATTCGTGTTCGTCGCCATCACCGTTGGGATCTCTGCATTCACCGCCTCAACCAGCCGGGCTGCCTATGGCGCCTTCGGGTTATTCATCATCTTCCAGTTTCTCTGGCGGATCTTATCACAAGGAGTGGTCTATGTCCTGAATGGATTTTCCTACGAGGAGGTTCCCGATCGGCTCTTGAATCTCTTCGATTTTCTCATCGTGCTTGATCCGACGACCGCATACCAACAAGCCACGCTTTGGACGATTCGACTTATCGATGAAAGTGAAGAGGCCCAGCAAGCAGCGGCAGACGCGCCCATTTATGCGGAAGACTGGTTCGGGTTTATCGTAATGGCGATGTGGATAATCCTTCCGCTTGCAGTGGGATATCTTCGCTTTGAAGCGAGCGACCTCTAACGGAGGACTACCAGGTATCTATCTCGGTACTGGCGTATGACACTAATTGCATCCGAATGTCCGTGGATGGTTCTTTCCCACGCGACGGAGAACGCTGAGTCGCCGTCGGTGGTCTGAGACGCAGGAGATTCCAAATTATTTTTGAGGGATTTGTACGTTGGTAATAGCATGATTCCCCTCCAACTTCCCGGCGGACCTGAACTCCTGATTGTTGGTATCCTTGGCGTGTTTTTCGTGATACTTCCGTTCGTGTTGGCCTATTGGGTCTACAATGACGCTGAACAGCGGGGCGATGAAAACGCCGCGTTGTGGGCGTTGGCCACAGGTGGATTAACGTTCTTGACATTTTTTGGCGGGTTTCTCGCGCTTGCCGTCTATATTTGGCAACGCGAACAGAGTTAGGCACTGCTCACCACCCACGACCTCCGATTCGTGACCGGTTTTGCAGTTTCGACAAAAGATTCACGGCGTGGGGCGTAGGGAACCATCAGCAGGAGCTGCGGGTCCCTTCTCTAATAACGTGCACGTTGTCGTGGATAAGTTATGGTGCGGGAATCTTTTTCCTTTCTCAGACCCTCAGTGTTTACTGATATGGCACGAAATCCGTTCGATGAAATTGAGCGAATGTTCGACCAGATGAGTCGACAAATCGAACCATTCAATGATGAGTTCTTGTCTGGATCAATGGCAGTTGATATCCGAGATGCCGGAGATGAGTATGTGGTGACGGCTGATTTACCGGGGTTCGATCGAGAGAGTATTGACGTTGAGTTAGCCCGGGAAACGCTCACGATTGCTGCAGAACAGGGGGAGACCCGCGCTACGGAAGACGACGAGCAATTCATCCGGCAAGAACGGACAGAGCGGTCAGTTAGCCGATCAATCCGGCTTCCCGAACCTGTCGATGAAGACGGGACTGAAGCCCAATACACCAACGGTGTATTAACGGTCCATCTCCCGAAAGTTGAGGCGGCGGATGGCCACGATATCCCGATCAATTGAACCGGTTCAACGAGGACCGTTTTCTCCAAGAGATAGTGCTGTCACGTGGCGGTAGTCAGCGGTCTGCTGCCTGTCGAACAGCCGTCTGACGGTTGATTCATCACCCCAACGTCCCCCGGTTTTACTTCCAGTCTGCATGGCTCGGCTTTAAGATATATACGGCCCCGTTTCCGGTGCACACGCTTCTTCCCCTCTTGTGCAATCCATCACAAGCCAGCCGAAGCACGCGAGGGCAGAACTACCTCCCGCACAGCACCAGGCCCAGAAGGCATACCATCCAGCCCGCATTAATCCGGATATGCCTGACCTGGCGGATATTACTGCTGCTCGTGACCGCGTTGCACAGTCTGCACGGGGCACCCCGCTTGAATATTCTAACACGTTCTCCGATCTGACCGGCGCAGCCGTACACCTGAAACTGGAGAATTTCCAACGGACCGGCTCATTCAAAATCCGTGGTGCCTCGAACAAAATCGCACAGTTAACTTCGAGCGAACGAGACGCAGGCGTGGTGACTGCCAGTGCAGGAAATCACGCCCAAGGTGTCGCCCTCGCCGCGACTCGCGCCGGAGTAGATGCCACAATTGTCATGCCGGAATATGCCCCGATCTCAAAAATCAACGCCACACGCGAATATGGAGCAAATGTTGTCCTCTATGGCGCTGATTACGATGCCGCAACGGAACGGGCACACGAAATTGAAGAAGAAACCAACCGGGCCTACGTCCACGCATTTGATGACCCAGATGTCATTGCAGGCCAAGGCACAATCGGGCTTGAGATCCTCAATCAATGCCCGGATGTCGACTCCGTGGTTGTCCCCATCGGCGGTGGCGGCCTCATTTCTGGGATTGCAACCGCGTTGAAAGGAAAGACCGATACGCGAGTCATCGGGGTGCAAGCTGAGGGGGCATCGAGCGTTGCAGAATCACTGCAGAAGGGCGAACGTATCCACCGATCAACTGTCGATACGATTGCCGATGGAATCGCAACCCACGCCGTCGGGGAACAGACCTTCGACATCATTCGCGACACCGTCGATGAAGTTGTGACCGTGACAGATCCCGAAATCGCGAACACGGTGACCGCGTTACTTGAACGAACAAAAACTCTTGTCGAGGGTGCCGGTGCCGTCGCGCTTGCTGCGGTGCTTGAAAATAAATTCAGTTTTGAGCAAGATGAGGTCCTCGTCACCGTGATTTCTGGCGGCAACATCGATCTCAATGTCCTCAAAACCGTGATCACCCGAGGGCTGGTCGAACGAGGTCGGTTTCTCCGGATTCGTACCGTCCTCAAAGATCGCCCGGGAGCCCTCCATGAACTCGTGGAACTCTTGGCGGAGCATCGGACGAACATTCATGCTATCGAACATGACCGCGCATCCAAAGACATCGCGATGAACGCTGCCGAAGTCGAACTTGACCTCGAAACCCGCGGCGATGACCACGTTGATGAACTCCTTGCGGCATTGGACGCAGCCAATTACACGGTAGAAGTCCTCGTGTAGTCAACCTCGCTATCGATCCCAATCCCTCCACAAGTCCACAATCAGTTGATTGAGGTCTCACAGCCACCACAGCTCAAACCCGTCATCGCGAGTGACAGGCATCGAATGCTGTACCCGGAGTTGTCTGGCACCATCACGGCTGGACGCGGGAGCGTGTAGCAGAGAGATTCTATAGAACGAGTCGAGTGGATATTGTTACTTTTCTCCCTCTGCCGGTGCCGGAGACTGAGTGGGAATGGATGGTGCCTCATCGGCAAACACTTCATGACGGACTGTGCCATCCATATCAGAGGGAACGGTGCAATTGTGGAGATGGAGGAGCGTCGGGGCGAGATCCAAGATGGAGAGGTTTTCAATTGTCCCATCGGTGAATGCGGGGCCTGTCGCCGCGAATATGCCGTCACGATGGTTCACGCCTTCCCATTTTGAATCGCTATCTTGGAACACGTCGGCGGCTCCGAAGCCTTCCCGGACATTGACGTGTGGAGCTTTATCGATGATGATATCGGGAGCCTCCGACAGATATGGGCCGTTGTATACCTCGTCTGCGCGATATACGCCATTCGCGATCGGCCAACCATGGTGGTCAGTTAACGTTGAGAGTTTCGTGATGAGTTCCGATCGGATGTCGTCATAATGCGGATGATTCCGGCCACACGTAAGATACACGGGGCCTTGAGCACTGGCAATGGCATCACTCGCTTCCCAGTCAGCGATCTCATGTTTACTCCCGCCAAGTTCCCCATCTTCGTCAGGGAGTCGATTGATCACCCACTGTGGTGTGGCATCCTCAACCATTGTTCGGACTTCGGCTGCTGGAATATGGCTGTCAACACCGACAAGGAATCGTTTGAGGCGGTCGGCATTGATACCCAGATTATAGAGTGTGTCCGTCACGGAGGTTTCATATTCCAGATAGCCTTCCTGTTCAAGCCACGCGTTGATATTGAAGACCGTTTCAATCTCGGTGTGGCCATGGTCACTCATCAACACGAGATTACAGTCGTCTTCCAAGAAAGAGGCGAGGTGATCGTCGATGATCTCCCACCCACGCATGGTGTATTCATGATCCCAGAGATTGTGATGCAGTGCATTGATGTAAAATGTCGTAACCTGGAGAAACGACAGGGATCGCTCATCCAAGAGATACTGTGCCGTTTCAAACCGGGTGTCGATTAATTCAAGAACTTCTTCACAGGCATCAGAATTCCCATCGCCAATGAGACCGTTCTTCGTCGGTCGATAATTGAACTTGGATTCCAGTTCAGCTTCCAGCGATGGTGGATGCGTGTATCCGGAGTCTTCCGCGTCTGGAGCCCCTGCAACAACCACTCCATCAATCGACTGCGGGGGATATGTCGTCGGGACGCCGATCACCCCTACTTCGTCGTGGTCAGCGATGATGTCCCAATATTCAGTGTGGTCGTGGTACCGGTCAACTGGCCGATAGACCCGTTGATTCTCTACATCCACATTATGCCACCAGAATATCCCCAGTTTCCCCGGATTTTTGCCGGTGGCATACGCCTTCCAGTTTGGAGAAGTAACCGGTGGTGGGACACATCGCAAATCGCCCGTTACCCCCGTCTCAAAAATCTGCTTGAGTGCTGGTAGGTCACCGGCTTCGACCCAGGGCTTTAAGAGATCGAACGACGCTCCATCAAGACCAACAACGATCGTTTTGGCCATACATCTGAATCCATCGAACAGGACTTCAGTACTTTCAGCTTACCTAAATCCGTGCGACAATTTCACATGAAAGACTTTGAAACTCTAGTAAGTAGGCCAATTCTCGCGCAAAACCACTGAGGCTATCTGCAAGCTTTGAATCCTATTGCTGGACACCTGGATGCAGCCATCTCTGGCCAGATTTCGTGGGTCGCTGCAATGATCACACAACGAAGATAAAGCTTAATCAGTCAACCTTACCATCCACACCATCGAAGCCACCAATTAGTGGATGACCACCACTGCGTCCAAGCCGACTAGACGACATCACGCTCAGGTGGTTGATATCGTATGATACGACCAAAGAGTGCCCTCGTACAATGAATGGGGTTGTTATCGCTGGTACGGCGTCGAAAGTGGGGAAAACGGTTGCAACACTCGTCGTACTCCAGGCACTCAAAGCGGCGGGGTATACGCCGCAACCGGCGAAAGCCGGCCCGGATTATCTCGATCCAAGCCATCATGCTGTTGTGTGTGAGCAGCCGTCGAGAACGCTTGACCCGTGGCTTTCTGGTGAGGATGGCTGTCTGCGGAACTATTGGCAGGGAACCGGCGATTTGTGTGTCGTGGAAGGGATGATGGGACTCTATGACGGAACTCATTCGACTGCAGCGGTTGCCGAGACGCTGGATATTCCTGTTATCGTGGTGGTTAATGGAAAAGCCAGTATGGAGAGTGTCGCCGCTGAAGCGCTCGGATTCCGCGATTATGCCAGCAACGCTGGCCGCGACATCGATGTTGTCGGTATTATCGCCCAACATGTTGACAGCGACGAACACGCCGCCGGTATCCGGGACGCCCTCCCAGACGGACTCGCTTATTATGGCCGTATCCCGACACGGCCCGGTCTCGATATCTCAAGCCGCCACCTCGGACTCTACAGCGGCGATGAAGCACCGATTGACACTGGGGCACTGGACGAAGCAGCAAAACACATCAATATCACTCCGTTAGTTACTGAAGCCCGGTCACCGCCCAAACCGAGCCAGAACGCCCACCCGACACCACTACGTCACGACCGATCTGATACGACTGTCGCAATCGCTGAGGACGATGCCTTTTGTTTCCTGTATCCAGCTACCCGGGAAGTACTCTGTGAGCAGGCGAACGTCGTGACATTCTCGCCTGTTGGTGGTGATCCAGTCCCACCGTGTGATGGAGTGTATTTCCCGGGCGGGTACCCCGAACGATTCGCCCAGGACCTCGAGTCCGGCGGTACGCTGGAAACAATTGCTGATAGAGCGGCCGACGGGCTTCCAATCATCGGCGAGTGCGGGGGATTGATGGCGCTTGGGGAGTCGTTAACCACGGTCGACTGTGACACCTACTCCATGGCAGGAATTCTTCCCGTTGAAACCATGATGCGTGATCAGTACCAAGCGCTTGACCACGTGCAACTTCGCGCCTGCGAACCGTCCGTTATCGCCGATGTCGGCGATATGGTCCATGGACATGAATTCCATTACTCGCAGCCACATCTTGCATCCGACGCAACATGTGTGTTTGATGTCACTCGAGGGGATGGTCTCGGCGATGGTCACGATGGCCTCATCGAGTATCAGACAGTTGGCACGTATACGCATTTTCATGCAGACAGTGGCATCTTCAACGCATTCATTAAATCGCTGTGACGAGAAAAACTACTCTGAACTCCGCTCCAGGCAACGAGAAGACATGGTTTGGGAGTCCCCCGAGTGGAAGACGATCTATGAGGCAAGCAGAACCACCAGTCCCGGTTGATTCCGGTAGCATCCCAGTCCGTTCCCGTTCTGAACCGCACCAACCGAGCTATATCAATTATCTTATATTCCACTCTATATGGATTCCACAGTGGAGGGAGAGCACGGCCGTTATATCGAGGCCTCTTCGGCCGTCATCTGGTCGATGTAGACTGTAGTACGCCACGCGGTATCAATCGCGGCGGTAAGGACGATCCCAATGACAAGGAAACTGGCGGCAAGCGGCACCACGAGGGAAGCCACAGTGTCAGTACCTAGAAACCCGCCCACAAACAGCACGCCGGACACCAGACCGGTTGCGCCGAAACCCATGAATTGTAACCGCTCTCGACCTGGCGGGGGAGTGACGTAGTTAGCATGATCGGCAGCCACCGCCGGTGTCGCCGCGTCTAAGAGGAGAGCCGGAATAACAAACTTCTCACACCCGACAGCAACCTCATTCTGTGCAATATCGTCTGGACCCAGAATGTACTCGGCGAATGGCCCGACCGCAAATCGGGTTTTTGTCCACCGCGCCAACGGCGCAACTTTGGCGAGAACACCGCCGATTGTTCTCGACAGCGACGGCGGATTACCGCGAAGAGTCCGCCCCACGGCATACGAGATACCGGCCCCGAATGGAATCCACATGAGGATGGCGATGCCCACGAAGAGAAAAGCAAGTAGAACGGCAGTAAGTTGCCCAAACCCACCGAGGACATATGGATTGTTGACGAGAGATGAAGACTGCACAGCCGTCACTGCCCACCACCCGACTGTCAAAATACCGCCAATCGTGAACGCCGCCAGCACCGTGAGAGCAACCGCCGGCGGTGAACGGACGTAGCCTCTGACGGCCATCGTGTACATAGGAACGTTCCTATCTGGCGAGACCCTTGTGGCGGACGCCGCCATTGGTCGGTCTCATGTTAAAACTCATCATCTGGTGTGGGCACGGCATCGGCAGGATCCTCAAGGGCATCAAACGTGTCTTGGAGGTCACGGATTCGGTCACGGATATCAGCCGCAAGTTCAAACTCAAGGTTTCCAGCCGCTTCATCCATACGCCGTTCGAGGCGTTCGATCAGCTCCCGGGCTTCATCAACTGAATCAACGTCCAGATTGGCCACACCGTCGGTCTCGGTTTTCGAGCCAGGGAGATTCGTCTCACCGACTGCTTTCTGAATCGTCCGAGGTTCATGCCCATGTTCTTCGTTGAACGCTTTCTGGATTTGGCGGCGGCGCCGGGTTTCTTCGATAGCCGACTCCATGGCCTGTGTCGATTCATCGGCGTACAGCACGACACGACCGTTGATGTTTCGAGCAGCCCGACCCATGGTCTGGACGAGCGTCGTTTCTGATCGGAGAAATCCTTCTTGGTCAGCATCAAGAATTGCAACGAGGCTGACCTCCGGAATGTCTAGCCCCTCACGGAGGAGGTTGATTCCAACGAGCACTTGGATTTCGCCGAGGCGGAGGGAGCGGATAAGTTCGTGTCGTTCGAGCGTATCGGTTTCATCGTGCATATACGCCACATCGACACCAGCATTATCGAGGTACTCCGTGAGGTCTTCAGCCATCCGCTTGGTGAGGGTTGTGACCAAGACACGTTCGTCTTCCGGGGTGTTCTTGATTCGATCAAGAAGATCCTCAATTTGGCCGTCAGCAGCAGCGACTTCGATCGCTGGATCGACTAAGTGGGTCGGGCGAACGATCTGTTCGACTACGTGTGCAGAGTGCTCTTGTTCGTATTCCCCAGGAGTTGCGGACACGTAGAGTGTCCGGTCGGTTTTTGCCTCGAATTCTTCGAAAGTGAGTGGCCGATTGTCGTATGCTGTGGGGAGCCGAAACCCGTTCTCGACGAGTGAGTCTTTCCGGGATTTATCACCCATATATTGGCCTTTGATCTGGGGAATGGTGACGTGTGATTCATCTACCACCGTGCAGAAATCATCTGGAAAGTAATCCAAAAGGGTGGACGGTGGGTCGCCTGATTCACGTGATGAGAGGTGGACGGAATAATTTTCGATACCGGAACAGTACCCGGTTTCTCGGAGCATCTCAATATCGAATGTCGTTCGTTCCTCGATGCGTTGGGCAGCCACGAAATCACCTTGCCGCTCGAAGTAGTTGATACGTTCGTGCATCAGGGCTTCGATTTCCTCGATTGCCTCCTGGAGTTGCGACTCGGGGATCGAGTAGTGTTCGGCTGGATGAACGAGCACGGCGGGTTCTTCAGAAACCACCTCGCCATCAACGACATCGACTTTCATGAGTCGGTCGACCTCATCACCCCAGAATTCAATGCGAACTGCGTGCCGACCATACATTGGATACACTTCGACGGTGTCACCACGGACCCGAAATGTCCCTTGCTGGAAATCGATATCATTCCGTTCATAGTTCAAATCGACGAGTTGTGTCAGAAGCTCACTACGGTCGAGACGTTGGCCGTGTTCGATGCGGAGCGCCATCCCTTCGTAATTTGTCGGATCGCCCAGCCCGTAAATAGCGGAGACCGATGCAACCACGATGACGTCATCGCGCGTGAGGAGTGACCGCGTTGTGGAATGACGTAGCCGATCGATTTCCTCGTTAATCGACATATCCTTATCGATGTACGTGTCCGTTTGTTCGACATATGCTTCAGGCTGATAATAATCATAGTAGGAAACAAAATACTCGACTGCATTCTCCGGGAAGAGGGTTCGAAACTCCTCATATAATTGCGCGGCAAGGGTTTTGTTATGGGCCAGGATAAGCGTCGGTTGTTGGAGTTCTTCGATGACCCACGAGACCGTATTGGTCTTCCCCGATCCAGTGACCCCAAGGAGCGTTTGCTTTGTCGCGCCATCCTGATAGCCCTCAACAACTTTGCGGATAGCGTCTGGTTGGTCTCCAGCGGGCTCAAACGGTGCATCAACCACGAACGGTCGATCAAGATTGGGTTGATCAGGCTGTAACGGCCCGGTATCAGTCATCATTCGACCCTAGGGGCCGGGACACTTGAGGCGCACGCTCCGAATCCAGGTTGTCATAAGGAAAGACAAGAGTTAATCGGCTCCCATGACCTTTATTGAACACTTATGGTTAAAGTGAGCGTCATTGGCGCTGCGGGAACGGTCGGCGCGGCAGCGGGGTACAATCTTGCACTCCGCGATATTGCTGATGATCTGGTATTCGTTGATATCCCAGACCAACGAGAGACCACGATTGGTCAAGCAGCCGATACAAATCATGGTATTGCCTACGACTCCAATACGACCGTCCGCCAAGGCGAATACGAAGATACAGCCGGGTCAGATGTCGTCATCATCACCGCCGGCATCCCCCGAAAACCCGGACAGACACGGCTTGATCTCGCCGAAGACAACGCCCCGATCATGGAGGACATCAACGCATCCCTCGCCGAATACAACGACGATTATATCTCCATCACCACCTCAAACCCCGTTGACCTCCTCAACCGACATCTCTACGAAGTCGCCGACCGCGACCGAACAAACGTCATTGGATTCGGAGGCCGCCTCGATTCAGCCCGGTTCCGCTATGTCCTCTCTGACCGCTATGATGTACCCGTCAAGAACGTCGAAGCCACCATCCTCGGTGAACACGGCGACGCCCAAGTCCCCGTGTTCTCAAAAGTCCGCGTCGATGGCACAGATCCCGAGATTGACGATCCCGAAAAAGAAGCGATTCTTGAATCACTCCAAGCATCCGCAATGGATGTCATCGAACGGAAAGGCGCAACCCAATGGGGACCCGCAACAGGCGTCGCACACATGGTAGAGGCAGTGCTCCGAGACACCGGCGAAGTCCTCCCCGGCTCACTCGTCCTCAACGGCGAATACGGATACGAGGACACCGCGTTCGGAGTACCCGTAAAACTCGGATCGAACGGGGTGGAAGAAGTCGTCGAATGGGAACTCGATGAGTACGAACAAACCCTGATGGACGATGCCGCCGACAAACTCACAGAGCAATACAGCAAGATTAGCTGAACCCCCCGATCTACTCCCTCGGCGCTTCGCGCCTCGGTCCTTGCGGTCGGATCTTCCTGCTTCGGCGTCGGACCGTGCAGAGATTGTCCCCACAGCGGTTCCAGACTCCGAAGACGTTGTCCCTCGTTGGGTGGGTCGGTGTGTCCCCCACCTCCCTGGTTCGACACTCGGCCACAACCGCCGGTGCACGCTTCGTGTCGCGTGTGAACGACGACGGACGTGTGGCGAGTCTCGGACTCCCCCGGTGGACTGCCGAGGTCGGACGGCCGTGCCGTACAGTGGAGGTGGACACGATACCGGGCGCTGTAACCCCGCCCGGGTCACGCCGGCGCTCGCTGAGAGGGGGCTTCGCGCCCTGCACCGCACAAGCTAATTACAGATAACACCTCGTAGATGCATTGCGCTTGGCTACGCATCATCTGGAATCAAGTATCCTCCTGCGGTCATTCCTGTGCATTCTGAGTATCCGTTCGTCATCAGGGAAGATTCATGTCACACCATAAGCGACCACCACGGGAACAGGGCAACGGGCGCTATCTAGCCACGGGTCCTCAAGCTTGTGTCAAGGTGAATCAATACAAGAGGATCTCTCTGAAGACGATGCCAAGGATATTGCGATGAGATTGTCTAGACGAGCTTGTTGCCGTCGGCATCGTATACTTCGATGGCATCGACCGGGCAGGCTCGTGCCGCAAATTTGGCATCCAGTTCTGACTGCGATGGGACGTCCCGTTCGAAGATATCGGGCTCAACTTCCGTACTGTCCTCGAGAATGGCTTTCCCGGCGTCCTCGTCTTTTTGGAATGCCTCCCACTCCGCGACACACTGGAACATCCCGATACAGGTATCTCGATCGTACCGAATCTTCATGGCATTAACTTACAGAGTCTGGCGTATAGACGTGACGACCCCGCAGCTACACCGCTCCCACCCGACGAGTCTCCGACGAATGCAGCGGTATTCATGGGTCAATACCTATCCTAACTGCGTCCAGCATTCGTCTTTGAGGATTGGGACTGAGCCTGCAAGATTAAACCTGATGACGCGTTAACCGATGGTAATGGATGTCGTCGATATCGCTGGGGTGCCATCGTGGTTTCCTGAGTATCTTCGCGAGACGGGCATTGAATCGCTGTATCCGCCCCAAGCGTCGGCCATCGAAGCGGGTGTCACGCAGGGAGAAAGCCTGGTTGCATCTATACCGACGGCGAGTGGAAAAACACTCATTGCTGAGTTGGCGATGCTTGCCGCTGTTGAGCAAGGGGGTAAAGCCCTCTACATCGTGCCGTTACGGGCCTTAGCAAGTGAAAAGTCCGAGGAGTTTTCGGCCTTTGAAGAGTACGGCGTTGACATCGGGATTTCCACGGGGAATTATGAGGAGCAAGGTGAATGGTTGGCTTCACGCGATATTATTATCGCCACCAGTGAGAAAGTTGATTCGTTAGTGCGGAATGGGGCGCCATGGATCGACGAGCTTGACTGTATAATTAGTGACGAGATCCATCTCGTCGACGATCCGAATCGCGGGCCGACGTTGGAGGTGACGCTTGCGAAACTACGCCGCATAAATCCAGCGCTCCAAGTTGTCGCGTTGTCGGCCACCATCGGGAATGCTGATGAATTGGCTACGTGGCTTGATGCAGCACTAGTTGATTCAGACTGGCGACCGATTGATCTCCGGAAGGGAGTCCACTATGGACAGGCGGTGCATTTCGAAGATGGGACGCAATCAGAACTCCGCGTGGAATCCAACGAAAAGCCGACTGCAGCGATCGTGAGAGATACGCTTGAGGATGGGGGGTCAACACTTGTTTTCGTTAATTCACGGCGGAACGCGGAAGGAGCGGCCAAACGGTTGGCAGCCACAACGAACTCCGGGCTCACATCTGAGGAACGCGGGCAACTGGCCGAGCTTGCTGGGGAGATCCGGGATGTGTCCGATACCGAAACCAGTGAAGATTTGGCTGTGTGTGTCGAGGGGGGGACGGCGTTCCACCATGCCGGGTGTACCAGTGAGCATCGGTCACTCATCGAAGATGCATTTCGTGACCGACTTGTAAAGACGGTGTGTGCAACACCGACCTTGGCGGCTGGCGTGAATACACCGTCCCGCCGCGTTGTCGTTCGTGATTGGCGGCGGTATTCCGGTGAGGTTGGTGGGATGCAACCGTTGTCAGTCCTTGAGATCCATCAGATGATGGGGCGGGCCGGGCGACCTGGCCGTGATCCCTACGGCGAGGCACTGTTATTGGCGAACAGTCACGACGAATTAGATGAATTGTTAGACCGGTATATCTGGACTGATCCGGAGCCAATTGACTCTAAATTGGCACGTGAACCCTCAATGCGAACCCATCTCTTGGCGACGATTGCATCGGGGTTTGCTGACTCGCGAGACTCGCTTTTGGACTTTCTCGATCAGACTCTCTATGCCGCACAATATCGGGTTGGTGCTGATGGCTCCGATAATCTCGAACGGGTCGTTGATTCCACGCTGGAATATCTCGGGAGGCATGATTTCATCGATGAGAGGGACTCTGAGGGAGATATTGATGAATCAAATCGATCCATGTCAGCGTCGAACGACGGGCGGCTCACGGCGACGAATCTGGGTCACACCGTTTCCAGACTCTATCTTGATCCAATGAGTGCCGCCGAAATTATCGATGGGCTCCGGTCCAACGGTAATCCATCTGTCCTCGGCTTATACCATCTTGTTTCTCGGACACCTGATATGTACGAACTCTATCTCCGATCCGGCGACCGGGAACAATACACGATGTTGGCGTATGAACATGAAGAGGAGTTATGTGGTGAGCAGCCAACTGAATTTGAAGAAGAACGGTTTGACGACTGGCTGTCGGCATTGAAAACCGCTCGGATGCTAGAGGATTGGGCGAGTGAACTTGATGAAGATGAAATCACGAATCGGTACGGTGTGGGACCGGGGGATATTCGGGGGAAGGTTGAGACTGTGGAGTGGCTGCTCGGGGCGGCTGAATCACTGGCAAGTGAACTTGGGTTCGAGAATGTTCACACGATCCGTGAGGCTCGCAAGCGAGTCCAGTACGGTGTAGAAGAAGAACTCATTGATTTGGCCGGGGTCCGTGGTGTTGGTCGAAAACGAGCGCGTCGACTGTATGATGCCGGGATAGAGACGAGAGCCGAGTTGCGAGAGGCAGATAAATCGATCGTGTTGTCAGCGCTTCGGGGGCGGGAACAGACCGCAGAAAACATCTTGGAGGCGGTAGGGCACCAAAATCCGTCGATGGATCAAGTTTCGTCACCGGGTCGTGAGACAGTCTCGTCCACCGGTCAAGAGACACCCGGGGATGACGGGGATGACCAGGCGAGTCTCGGTGATTTTTGATGGAACTCATTGAGGGGTATTTTCCAATCGGGAGTGCTGAATTACCGACGGTGCAGGCGGTCATCACGGAATTAGAATCGATTGGAAACTGCTACGATGTGACTATCCAGGCGTTTAATTCGAGATATATTGTGTCTCGACATCACCTTGAGCGAGCGCTCGTGTTGGCTGATAGGGAACGAGCGAAGGGTGAAGGTATTGCAGATGATCGTGGTGTTGAAGTATTGCTGTATGCGGCTGGTCGACGGCAGATTGACCAAGCGATGGAGCTCGGGATTCATGATCGGGAAACGCCTGCTGTTGTCCTCTGTGATGGTGATGGTGAGGAAAAGCGGGCAGCGCACGCGGTTCGGGAACTCATGGAACCTGCTGACACACTCGGTGCGTTCGATCGGGGTCGTGTGCAGGACTTCTTTGATATTTCGAGTCGTGAACTGTCGTCGACTGCGCTTGGGATTGAATCGCTCGTTCTCGAGCGGGTGGCTTTGTTAGTGGTTGAGCGGTGAGCTGGCCACGGGCTTTTCCCTATCCAGGTGAAAATGTTGTTTGGTGGACAACACATGGATGACCCGCAAGATTCCGCACGGCAACGGAGCCACGAACAGGCCGAGACAATCGAAAACATCCTCAACACCGTCGACCCCGCTCTCGAAGAACACGCATATCCAGTCAATACAGAACAATTAGCCGCTCAATACGGTGAAACAGTAATAGAACTCCCCAATGAAACAGAATCACTCGGCTCGGTATTCGATCGGTTAGAAGACGACGAATACGAAACGCCAATGGACGTCAAAGAAGCCGTGCTCCGGGCTGTATCAGACGCCACACCCGACCCCACCATCGCCGGAGGAAACCGAGAGCCAATACCAGAACGAGACCGCCCGATAAACGAAAGCAGGACAAACATTGCGGGGGACGATGAAACCGCAACACCCCGCGATACCGAATCCCTTGAGAATGACACACCAGCCCAGATGGATTCAACACCGGAGTCGCCGCCCGGAACAGCCGCCGAAGGAAAAGAGCCTGGTGATGAATTCACGCCCAGTACAACGGAATCAGACGAATTTGCCCCCCAAGAAACCGTAGAACAGTATGACCGCGAAGAGCACCAACAAGCAGATGCATCGCGTGATATCGCGGAGGAGCCCGGCGAATTATCCGTGACTCCTCAAAGAGACGAAGACTCTGCGAGTGAACGCCCGGATGAAACCGCAGAAACAGATTCAGGGGCCGAAGATACCGACAGCGACACTGGCAACGAGTAAAATCCGCTGTAATCAACGCATCAACGAGACCCGGTAGGGTCTTCCGGAAGCCAACGATTTACCCGCTGGTGAAAACCAGGTAGTATATATGGATTTGTCTGGAGGTTCGTCCCAGTCTCTTGCGCTGGAAGTGGACCATGGCCGGTACCGTCAACCGACAGAGGTCCACTACTATGTCGCTGGCGGTGGGCCACCTGTTGTCCTTTTGCATGGAATCGGGCTTGACTCTGCGAAAATTTCATGGCGGCATACACTTCCATATCTTGCTGAAAACCACCGGGTCTATGCACTGGATTTCCCTGGCCACGGCGACAGCGATCGGCCACCAATTCGATACACAAATACGTATTTTCAGGAGGTTCTCCAGGGGTTTCTTGCCGAGCTAAGTCTTGAGAAAGCCCCTCTGGTCGGCGTATCTATGGGCGGGAGTGTCGCATTGGGGTATGCATTAGATAACGAGATAGATTCGTTAATTCTTGTTGATAGTTATGGGCTCGGTCATGATGCACCATGGCGGCCAGCAGCAAGTACGCTCCTCCATATGCCAGGTATGTATCGAAGCTGGTGGCACACGATCGGGGCGTCCAAGCAGTCTGTGCGGTCGCATCTTCAGCACTTGACAGCCGGTACGCCAACAGAGAGTCTCGTAACGGATGTGTATGACGTGGTTCAGGATCCAGCTGTTGGCCGAACAATCTCGAGTTGGCAGCGGAGCGAATTCCGGTTTGATGGCCTAAAGACCTGTTATCTTAATCAGCTTGATGGCCTCACTGTGCCAACGTTATTTATTCATGGACAGGCCGATCCGTTACTGCCGATACGGTGGTCACAGCGGGCTGCAGCGAAGGTCGACGGGTCATTGACGGTGTTCGATAACTGTGGGCATTGGCCGTCGCGAGAAGCTCCAGAACAGTTCAATCAGGCCGTCGGTGGATTTCTTTAACTTTCGCCTGGTGGGGTATCGATGAGTACAACAGCTTCGCCATCGATTACGAGGTCGTCTTGTTTGTTGACGGTTGTTCGAAGGCGGTAGCGGTCGCTGCCGAGATTTTCGACGACCTCTACGTGGGCGGAGATTCGGTCGCCGATTCGAACGGGTGCGCGGAATTCGAGATCCTGTGAGAGGTAGACGACGCCGCCGGGGAGGCGAGCGAGGGCAGCACTGATGAGGCCGGCGGCCAGGGTCCCATGGACGATACGGCCATTGAATCGAGTGTCTTCGGCGATTTCGTCAGATAGATGGAGTGGGTTGGTGTCGCCGGACGCGGCGGCAAATCGATCGACATCGGCGTCGGAGAGGGTTTTACTGAAACTGACTGCGTCGCCGATGGCGAGCTCTTCGTCGGCGTCGATTTCGACATCCCATTCGGGAAGATCTTTGGCTGGGGCGACTCGATCGGTTGGAGGGCTGGTATCCGGGTCAGACCCGGAATTGGGGGTAGAGGCCGGGATTCCGAAAGCTGTGAAGGCTGCCCGGTTTGCCTCCATGACGCTGTTCCACATCCGCGACGACGTTTCAGACCACGTATCGAACAGCGCCGGATACGAGCTATGGCTCATCTCACACGCCTTACGGACGGCCAATACTAAAACGTGATGCCTACTCAGGAAGTCAACGGAAGTAATTACCACTGGATGGTACATCATGGTATCCAGCCGAATGTTTATTTATACGGACCTCCTGGGTTGCCACACGCGATGACCGACGACGACGGACCAGATGGACTCATATGGCCACCAAACCTCCTCAAGACCGTTCAAGAAACATCAGAACAAGCAACAAAAAAACAACAAGAAGCCCTCCAACAACTGTTCCTTGGCTCCATGTCTAGCACGCCAGATCTGGGAGATGTCTCCGACAACCTCGGCCAGATGAGCCAAATGGCGACCTTCAAAACACGGGTGCAAAGCGGTGGTCGAATATCCATTCCAGACGCCGAACGAGAAGCATTAGACATCGAAGAAGGCGATATTGTCCAGACAGTCGTACTACCAGTCAAACGCAACCGAGACGACGAATAACCTTCGAAGCAACCACCCTCACTCGATCAGTCCGTGACACTATTGGCGCCTATCGAACACCACCTGGACAAGCGACTACCCCCGCTGGCGCTCGTGATACTGCCCCTCGGGAACCCATACACGTTCTGATGCAAATAAACAACCAGCCATTACGTCTCTCACTGCCAGAGAACGCCGACCGCCCGCAAGCACTCGCCACCAATATCACCGTCCTCAACCCCACAGGCGGGGTGACAACAGTTTACCCGTTTGTTGTTTCAAACGACTGGCTTTTACAGGCGCCCCTCAATAGTAAGGACCGGCATGAGTAACGCGACAGAAGAGATGCAGGAGCAATGGACGGAATTAACCGAGAATATGAATGAAGCTGTTGCCAAATCCGTCGAACAAAACATGGAAGCAAGTGCTGCCTTCATGGAATCGTGGGCGGATGCAATGGAACAATCAATCCCCGACGAAAACGAACTAGCAGAAGGCGTCGAAGGATACAACGACGCCTATGATATCTGGATGGATGCTGCCGAGGAAATGTATGAGCGAACGATAGATGCCGCAGAAGGGAAAGACGTGGCATTTACCGAATTTCGCGACATCTGGTTACAAAGCGCCAATGAAGCCTTCAAACAGGTCATGAGTACATCAGCGTTCGCTGCTGCCAATGGTCAACTGGTCAACGCCATGATGGATCTTCGCGAACAAACCGATGCAATCAGCGAGGACACCCTCGACCAACTCGGCATGGCCACCCAATCGACAGTCGAAGAAGTAGGCGAACGCCTGGTTGAACTCGAACGACGCCAACACCGGGTCGAAGACAAGCTTGATCAAGTACTCGAGGAACTCGAATGAGTACGAACAACCCATTTGCCTTCGCACTCAACACGCAACGCCAATTTCTTGATTCGGCAGTCGACTATTCGAAGAAGAGTTCGATCGCAGCCGAACAATCACAGAAACTCCAAGACATCGATGTGGGGCAAACGCCGAGCGAGGTTATTTATACGGAAAACAAACTGGAGCTTCTCCATTATGAGGCGATGACCAGCGAGCAACACACGACACCAATCCTCATCGTCTATGCCCTCATCAATAAACCGTTCATCTTAGACCTTCAACCGGATCGGAGTGTCGTCCGCCGGCTGCTTGAGGCCGGGCATGATGTATACCTTATTGATTGGAATGAACCCTCTAAACTGGATCAACATCTGACACTGGACGACTACGTCAACCGATATATCGACAACTGCATTGACGTTGTCCGCGAACGATCCGGCAAAGACCGGATTAACATCTTAGGATACTGCATGGGTGGAACGATGACAGTGATGTATACTGCCCTCCATCAGGAAAAAGTCAGAACCCTCGGGTTATTGGCTGCAGGTCTGTGTTTCGACGACACCGGCGGTGTCCTCGAAGAGTGGGGTGACAAGGAATATTACAACCCTCAAGATGTCGCCGACGTGTTCGGCAATGTCCCTTCCGAGATGCTCGATATCGGGTTCGCACTCATGGATCCGGTCGCAAACTACGTCTCAAAATACGTCCGGTTATACGACAATCTCGAGAATGACGACTTCGTCGAGAATTTTGCTCGAATGGAACGCTGGCTTGGCGAAGGCATAGACGTGGCCGGTGAAACGTACGTGCAATTCTTGGAAGATATCTACCAGGACAACAAGCTCTATAAAAATGAGTTATCGGTCGGCGGCTCCCCTATCGATATCACCACGATCGATGTGCCAATCCTCCAGATCACCGGCGAATACGACCATCTCATCCCATCGCAATCAAGTATCCCCTTCAATGACGTCGTCGGCAGCGACGATACAGAAGTAATTGAATACCCCACCGGCCACATCGGTCTGGCCGTTTCCGGCTCAAGTCACCGGGACGTCTGGCCACGGGTCGCGGAATGGTATATCGAGAAATCGACTGACGACCCTGAACACCTCGCTGCAGTCACAGAGGCCGTCGAAACAGCCACCGGCCAACTGGAGATCGGCGAAATTGATGTTGACCGGGAGGATCTCTCATCGAACGCCATCCAAGACGCAGTTGCCGCCGAAGCTGCGGACGAAATTCCAGCCGAAGATGTGGATCCAGCTGGTACCGAAGGTTCTGATTTAGAGAAAATAACGGGCATTGGACCGACATATGCCGAGCGACTCCGCGCGAATGGGATCGAAACCATTGCTCATCTATCGAGTGCCGAACCTGCGGATATCGCTGAATATGCGGAGGTGGCCGAGACCCGCGCAGCCGACTGGATCGAGCAGGCACAAGATTAAGTTACCCACGGCTGACGTCATCGGAGTTCTCCCGACGTTCCTCGAATAACACACCCGACTGCCGGGTCCAGATACCGCCAGTGCTGGCGCTGTTATGGAGAGCAGCTTCGCATCTGTCCTGATGGGGGAGTATCTGGTTCGTCGAGTCCGTGAGACCACGAGCATGCCTGGGTTGCAGTGTCGCCAGCATGTGACTGGGGGTGGGATGGGGAGGTGAAGCTGTCTTGGGGGATATCGCCTGCCAGGTCAGGGGTGATGTGGCCCGAGAATGCCAGGCGGATGTAGCCGAGATAGGGGATCCGTACCTCAGCAGTTCCAATAATCCATTCTGGTTTCACGGGGGCTGAGAGCGTGGTGACTTGATCATATCGCCCGTTGTTGTCGCCACGTGTGATAAACCCGGCATGGGGCGCCGGACAATTATTCAAGGCTTCACAGTTCTCTGCGGACCCAATTGCTGCTGGGTCGGCGCGGTCATACCAGTTTTCGTCGGCGTCAACCCAGAGCATTGCGCGGTGGATGACCGGTGTTTGTCCTGCCTGACCGTCCTGCATGAAGACAATAACATCGCCATAGCCGTTGAATTCGGAGTATCCGATGTCGGCCGCTTGATTGGCCGGGACGACACCTGTTGTGCGGTCATCATGAATCACAGCTTCATCAGGTGTAAACCGTTCGTTGTCGACCACAAAGACGAGGTCGCCGACATTCATGTTAGGCTCCATACTCCCGGATTCCACGGCCACCATGGGCGGCCAGATTCCACTGACGGCAAACAGGAGAAAGCCAACGAGGAGCACGGCAGCAACGCTCGTTATGACATCGCGTACATACACAGCCGCTCCTTTATCGGTCTTCCAGAACCACCACATCCAGCCGACAATACCTTTCGATTCATTTTCATTCGGCTGTGCTGCGGTTCGTTCTGATGCTGCTTGGCCCGTGTGGGTGTCTGAAACAGATGTATCCGACCGAGATGCTGCATCTGTCTGTCCGTCAGTGGGGTTGTCGTCTGCGGGCGAAGAAGACTGGTCACGTGAATCATCGTCAGACAAGCCAGTGGACGGCTCGTCAGTGCGGTCACCGTCCCCACGATCGTTCATTGCACCGTCGTAGCGTCCGGGTTGGTTTGAACGTTCTGGGTCCGCTACGCTTTTGCCGGCGGGCAGCCTCGAGCAAATGTGCCGCTTGAGGAGTCAGCGCGTCTCGCCAAAGAACTCGCCGACCATGGATACACCGCTGACCGAGAAGCAATCACGCTACTCACAGAAACAGACGATTCGGGTGACGCGCTTCGTCGGGCTGTCGAGGCAATGCCGGATGACGCGTTCAAACTTTCGACTGACCACGTGCGCACCGTCCTCAATAATCAGACTGGTGGTGACCGGGGAGAGAATGGATCGCATGATGGCGACGCATGGACCAATTCGAGTGTAGCTGAAGTCAGGAATGGGGAGACGCCAGCACCGCCAGATTCGGGTGCCCGAGACGACTCGGTGAGAAGCCCACAGGAACAACCCCTTAATTCGGGGGACGGCGGAGACAATCCACCGATATCGAACCCCTCCATTTCAACTGCAACTGCCGACACTGACTCACAGACAACGGAGGGGCAACCTCCAGATGAAACGGAGGGGTCGGGTAATCAGGAGTCGAGTTCTCCAGCCCAAGCGATTACCATCAGCAATGATATGACAGGCCAGTCGACAGGCACCGGTCAATATCAAGATTTCGTCAAGACATTCCGTGATCGATATGACCGGTTGTCGCGGATGCTTCATGGCCGCGTCACTCACCGAAATGCTGGTGTGTTAGAGTCCAGGCCGGGTGGTGGAGAGGCCGGGATGATCGGGATGATTACGGATATTCGATCAACCACGTCAGGCCATTGGCTCATTGAACTCGAAGATACCACTGGTGTCTTTCCGTGCCTCATTATGCGTGATAAAGCGATTGCTGACCTGGTCCCGCAACTCTTGATGGACGAAGTTGTCGGCGTTGAAGGCACCCTTGCAGACGATGGGGAAATTCTCTTCGTTGATGACCTTTCGTTCCCCAATATACCGCGGACCTTTGAGCCCTCGACAGCGGATCGACATGTCCAAGCTGCACTCATCAGCGATATCCATGTTGGAAGCCAGGAGTTTATGACTGATGCGTGGCAGCGGTTCTGTTCATGGCTGCATACGGACGAGGCTGCGAACATCGAATATCTCTTAATCGCTGGTGATATGGTTGAAGGCGTCGGCATCTATCCCGGCCAGGACACACAATTAGAGATCGTTGACATTTTTGACCAATACGAGGAATTTTCAGAGCACCTCAAAGACGTGCCAGGCGATATGGAGATCGTGATGATACCCGGAAATCACGACGCCGTCCGTCTGGCCGAACCTCAACCGGGGTTTGATGAAGAGTTACGGGATATTCTGACCGCTCATGATGCCCACGTGGCCAGTAATCCTGCCGTTGTGACGATTGAGAATGTCTCGATCCTCATGTACCATGGCGTGTCACTTGATGAGATTATCGCTGAATTTCCTGACGACCTGGCAACGTACGCCGATCCGCACCAGGCCATGTACCAACTCCTGAAAAAGCGGCATGTCGCACCGCAGTTCGGTGGTCATACCCGCTTGTCGCCTGAAGAACAGGATTACCTGGTTATTGACGAGGTCCCGGATGTTTTTCACACCGGCCACGTCCACAAATTGGGAATAGGCCAATATCGGAACGTGGTTGCTGTCAATTCTGGCTGCTGGCAGTCTCAAACAGATTTTCAAAAAAGCGTTAATCTCGATCCTGATACCGGCTATGCGCCCCTCCTGGATCTCGATACACTGGAGATGCAGGTATACAAATTCACATAATGGATTCCGGTATACGAGACTCGCCAGGAACAGTGTAGCGCACGGCGGAACTGTCCACTATCGAGGGGGTGTAGTCGGAATCGTCCTTCTTGTTTGTGATACGGTACCACATCGCCAACGTTATATACCCAATACTAACTATGCAAGGGCATGGCACAGGATGTGGCCACCTCGGGGGGAAGTTCCGATTGTGAAGTCATGGCGTCAATCGACCACAGTACCTCGGGCGAACGATTCATCATTGCCGAACTTTGTCGGGAAAACGCCTACCTCTCAATCGAAGCGTCCGCGACGGTAGACGTCACCGAATGGCGATAACAACGCGCCGATATCCCACCCCACCTACCCTTGATAATCGAATACGACATACCCAGCCGGCACTGTTGAGCGGAGAGAACACACCTTTTTGATATCCGCCGTTAACAGGTTTCGTATGGATTATCAGGTGGTCGAAGGCGACCGTGAATTCGTCGCCCGATTAACTCACGGTCGTGATTGGCGACGACAAATCGAAGCCTTCGCTGACAAAGAATCGATTAACGCGGCGTTCTTTCTCGGACTCGGTGCCGTCCAAGATGCAACGATATTCTTCTATGACCAAGATGAACAGGAGTACTATCCTGTCGAATTCGACGAGCCGTTCGAAGTCACAACAGCTCTTGGAAACATCTCACACTTGAACGGTGAACGGTTCGCCCATACGCACGTCACACTCTCTCGAGAAGACGGCACCGTCGTTGGTGGACATCTCGAATCGGCAACGACGTTCGCCGGTGAACTCTACGTCCGGACTTTTGATACACACCTAGACCGTTCCCACGATCCAACAACAGATCTTGATCTCTGGCCACTGTAATGCGATCTGATGACCACGACTACTTTGATGAACTTGAATCGAAGCTCACTGCGGCGTTAGAAATTGCTCGAGACGCACGAGAACGGGGTGGAGATCCGACAGCCGATGTTGAAATCCCTATCGCCAAAGATATGGCTGATCGCGTCGAGAACATCCTTGGTATCGACGGTGTTGCCGAACGAGTTCGAGAAATGGAAGCAGATCCGGGTCTGTCTCGAGAAGAAGCGGCACTGGAACTTGCCGCAGACTTTGCAGACGGGACTGTCGGGGACTACGATACGCGGGCAGGGAAGGTCGAAGGTGCCGTCCGAACCGCTGTCGCATTGTTGACTGAGGGCGTCGTCGCCGCGCCAATCGAAGGCATCGACCGTGTAGAAGTGTTAACAAATGATGACGGGACTGAATTCATCAACATCTACTACGCCGGTCCGATTCGATCAGCAGGCGGAACCGCTCAAGCATTGTCAGTCCTTGTCGCAGATTATACCCGTGCGCTCATTGGGATCGACGAATATAAGCCAAGAGATGATGAAATCGAGCGATATTCGGAAGAACTGGCGTTATATGACGATGAAACCGGCTTGCAGTACGCTCCAAGTACTCGCGAAACCAACTTCATTGCTCGACATATACCAATTATGCTTGATGGTGAGCCGACGGGTCAAGAAGAAGTCTCTGGCTTCAGGGATCTTGACCGTGTCGGCACCAATCATCCACGCGGCGGGATGTGTCTGGTGTTAGGAGAAGGCATCGCGCAGAAAGCACCGAAAATTCAACGGTATACGTCCCAACTCGACGAAGTCGACTGGCCATGGCTCCAAACCCTGATTGACGGCGACTATAGCGAGGAAGACAAGGATGCTGGAACGTCGACGCCAGCTACCAATCCCGCGGGTGACACCACGCCAGATGCAGATAGGAGGTCCGGATCGGGCAAGTCGGATGAACCACCTCGGCCAGAGCCATCGAAGAAATATCTCCGTGATTTAATCGCCGGCCGCCCGGTGTTTAGTCATCCCTCCGAGCACGGTGGTTTCCGTCTCCGATACGGACGGGCACGCAACCACGGCTACGCAACCGCCGGAGTGCATCCGGCCACGATGCACCTTGTCGATGATTTCCTCGCAACAGGCACTCAGATCAAAACTGAACGGCCAGGCAAAGCCGCAGGCATCGTGCCCGTAGACACCATTGATGGGCCAACGGTCCGACTCGCTAACGGCGATGTCCGGCAGATTAACGACCCCGCAGAAGCCCGGGAAATCCGGAATGGAGTTGCGGAAATTATCGATCTCGGCGAATATCTCGTCAACTACGGCGAATTCATCGAGAATAACCATCCGCTGGCTCCGGCGTCTTACACACCGCAATGGTGGAAACACGAACTCGAAATGGCAGGTGCAGATATTCAAGCCTTGGAAGATTCACCACATGTAGACACCCGAGATCCAACCGCCACGCAGGTCCTCACGTGGGTCAATGACTATGAGGCGCCTCTGCACCCGAAATACACGTATCTCTGGCACGATATTGATGTCGAACAGTTCACTTCCCTGGCCGTCGCTGTACACAACGGAAAATGGGTCAACAGCCACTCGATTGACGACTATCCACGTGAATCGAGTACGTTCGGACACTGGGATTTGGAAATCACAAGGGAGGAATCTCTGGTCGAGATCTTGGAAACGCTTCTTGTAGAGCATACCCAGCAGGAGGCGACGGTGAAAATCCCTGACGCTGTTCCCCTCGTCAAATCACTCGGTCTCGCGTATGACCTCGCGAAATCGTGGGAAGGACTCTCGCCGGCAGCCCGGACGTGGGAAGATGGTGAAAACGCTATTAAGGCCGTTAATGAGGTAGCGCCGTTTGAGGTCCGCGAACGTGCCCCAACGCGAGTGGGTTGCCGCATGGGTCGTCCAGAGAAATCTGAAAAGCGAGAACTCTCCCCGGCCGTGCATTCCCTCTTCCCGATAGGTGATGCTGGCGGGTCCCAACGCGATATTGCGGCTGCAGGTAAACACGCCGAAACTATGCAGGATACCCCAGGGGTGGTTGACGTTACTGTCGGCGATCGGCAGTGTAGTGATTGTGGAACTGATACGTTCTGGGCTCGCTGTCCAGAATGCAACGGGGTTACCGAACCACAATATAGGTGTTTTGATTGCGATATTGATATCGATCCGGGTGAATCTAGCCGTCCACTTTGTCCCGGCTGCCAACGCGAAGTCACGCCCGTTCAACGGACGACAATAGACGTCAACGATGTCTATCGATCTGCACTGGATCGGGTCGGTGAACGAGATCACGTCTTTGAGGTCCTCAAAGGGGTACAGGGACTCTCCTCAGCACACAAAATTCCAGAGCCGCTGGAAAAAGGGATTTTACGCGCTAAAAATGGGGTGTCGGCGTTCAAAGACGGAACGGTCCGATTTGATATGACAGATCTGCCTGTCACAGCTGTCCGGGCCGCCGAACTTGATATCTCAGTTGACCAGCTGAAAGAACTCGGCTATACAGTCGATGTGCACGGAGATCCGCTGACTCACGAAAACCAACTCGTTGAACTCCGTGTCCAGGATGTTGTCCTTTCAGATGGCGCTGCCGACCACATGATGCAGACGGCCGAATTCGTTGATGATCTCTTAGACCAATATTATGACATGGAACCCTTCTATGAACTGGATGACCGAACCGACCTCGTTGGTGAGCTCGTCTTCGGAATGGCTCCCCATACATCCGCCGCTGTCGTTGGACGAGTCATCGGCTTTACCTCAGCCGCCGTTGGATACGCCCATCCATACTTCCATGCGGCCAAGCGCCGGAATTGTTTCCATCCCGATACAAAACTCTGGTATGAAGACACGGACGGCTCCCATCAGCATGCTATTGAACGCGTCGTCGAACCACGGCTAGAGAACCCGACAACCGATGACTTCGGGACGCAAATCCAACACCTGGACGGAGAAATTACCGTCCCCTCGGTTAGGAATGATGGAACTGTTGTCCAGAAACCGGTAACTGCGGTCTCAAAACATCCAGCACCAACCCATCTCGTGACGGTCCAAACAGAGGCCGGTCGCGAAATCACGGTCACCCCAGACCATGAGATGCAAGTCTTCAACCAAAGGACAGAGACATTCCAGGGCACACCCGCATCCAACCTTACCACTCAAGACCATCTAGCAGTCCCAAGAAATCTGATCAACACCGATACTGCCTCACCAATCGTCGATGAAGCCCACCACACACCGGGTGTCTGTGATGGTGGATCGCCGGATGTTCTGCTTGATCAAATCGCTTCTGTCCACTATAGTCAAAGTGATGTTTCGGCCGTCTACTGCCTCACAGTCGCTGACACCCATTCAGTGATTGTGAACGGTTTGGCTGCGAAACAATGCGATGGTGATGAAGATTGCATTTTACTCCTGATGGATGGGTTACTGAACTTCTCAAAAAAATTCCTGCCAGATAAACGAGGTGGTCGGATGGACGCGCCGTTAGTGATGTCATCGCGTATCGATCCTGCCGAAATCGACGATGAAGCCCACAACATGGATATCGTTTCGGAATATCCCTATGAATTCTATGCAGCGACCCGTGAAATGGCTGATCCTGAATCAGTCGAAGAGTTAGTCAAATGCGCGGAGAATACACTCGATACGGACGATCAGTATCGGGGATTCAATCATACGCATGATACATCCAATATCGCCCTTGGCCCCGATCTATCTGCGTACAAAACGCTCGGGAGCATGATGGACAAAATGGACGCTCAACTTGAGTTATCCAGGAAGCTCAGAGCGGTTGACGAGACCGACGTGGCAGAACGAGTGATTGAATACCATTTCTTGCCGGATCTCCTCGGTAACCTCCGGGCATTCTCCAGACAAGAAACGCGGTGTTTAGATTGTGGGACGAAATATCGGCGAATGCCATTGACCAGTGAGTGTCGCCAATGTGGCGGTGACATGACCCTCACAGTCCATGAAGGGTCGGTGAAAAAATATATGGATACTGCGAGACGGGTCGCGGAAGAATATGATTGCAGAGAATATACTCAACAACGCTTACTGATATTGGACCGGTCGTTGGAATCAATTTTCGAGGATGACACAAACAAACAAAGCGGGATTGCCGATTTTATGTAATGAAACAACCCCTCGTCTCCGGAGCGCAAAACGGACAGGATGAACTCACCGACATCGGCAATCTATGGCTGACATCCCTGCCGGGACTTTTGCGCGCCATCCAGCCGAGCGGGACGTCGGTGAAGTTTTTCCACTAGGGATGCCGTACAAGCTATAGATGGAACTCGATGACTTGGAAGCCATCCCTGGCGTGGGTCCAAAAACCGCCGAGCGGTTAGCCGAACTGGACGATCCCACACGCGCGCTCGAAGCAGGAGATGTTGCAACCGTTGCTCGCGCACCGGGCATAAGTGACGTCCGCGCGGCTCGAATCACCCGCGCCGCAATCCGGTATGAATACGGTGATGATGAATTCCTTGAATCCCCCCGTGCTCGAGATATCTATGAATCTCTGCTTGAACTCCTCCAACAACGAGCAACGACACAGTACGCTGAAAAACGATTGGAAACGTTCTATCCGAGTGGAACTGAATCACGGATTGAGGATCTCCAGGACTTTGCTCAATCTGCGATTCGGCGTGAACCAACTCCCCAAGTCCGTGAAGCGCTCGAAGCCGTCGAACCGCTCAAGCAACCAGACGATATCCGGGTTCGAGACCGGTGTCTTGCGACGAATGATGCCGAAACCTATTCGACCGCACAGGACGCCGTCCCAGAACCCAGTGTCGAACTGATTGAGGATGCGCAAGATATCGCAGACCTGGCTCGAGGGTACTCTACTGTTATTGTGCTGGATTCCAAGTTTGACGGGGTCGATGTGAATGGAACCGTCGAGATCAATCCTACCGCGCTCGAAGAACCAACGACTGTAGTTCCAGAACGAACGCTTGGCTTTTTTGCACGAAATCGAGATACCATCCGCGCTGCTGCCGCTGTCCACCGTATTACTGATCTCCACAAACCATGCGATATCGAGGCACTCGACACAGCGTTACAGCGACTCAATGACGATGGTTCGATTGCGGGTAATGATGAGATCGATGGCCTGACGGCTGCCCTCGATGATCTCGATGCAGCAGTCTCTATGGCTGAATCTGCCGCAAATGATCACCTCCGGCAGGCGATCGAACAACGTGATGTCACAATTGAGGGTGCCGATCTTCTCTCGCTCGTCGAGCGGGGAGCCGGTGTTGACCGACTTCTTGAACGGGAACTGGACGATGAGTTCGCCGCGGCCATTGAAGAAGCCCGGAATCACCTCGTGGATGTCATCGGAATCAAGGAGTATGAACGCCGTGCTCAACAGGTATTCGATGAAGAACCGACGTTTCCAGTCGAACATAACGAAAAAGTGGTCGAACGGCTGCGGGAAGAACTGGTGGCTGACCGAGATCGGCGATCTCGTCGGGCAAAGCAAGATCTTGCGGGCAGGCTTGCTGAGATGCAGGAGCCTGCTCAATCGCTTGTCAATAATGCCCTTGAACTTGATGTTGAACTCGCTGTCTCCAAATTTGCTCGGGACTATGAGTGTACTTTTCCGCACTTCGAAGGAGAGGGATTCAGTATTGAAGGAGGTCGATTACCATTATTTGATATCCCGTTTGAAGAGGTGGAACCAATTGATTATACTGTGACAGATATCGCGGTTCTCTCAGGCGTCAATAGTGGCGGGAAAACGTCAACCCTTGATCTCATCGCCACAGTGGTGATCTTGGCTCATATGGGTTTGCCTGTGCCAGCTGATAATGCGCGACTGCAGCGATATGGATCGCTTCATTATAAGGCGAAAACGCAAGGGACGCTGGACGTGGGCGCTTTTGAGTCGACCCTCCGTGAGTTCGGTTCGTTGGTGACCGGGGATCGGAGTGAATTAATTTTGGTCGATGAACTGGAGTCTATCACGGAACCCGGAGCCAGCGCGGTCATTATTGCTGGTATTCTGGAAGCATTAGCTGAGAAAAATGCGACTGCCGTGTTCGTCTCGCACTTGGCTGACGAAATTCGACAGGCAGCCCAGAGTGATATCACGATTGACGGCATTGAGGCTGTGGGGCTCAAAGATGGCGAACTCCAGGTAAATCGATCACCCGTGAAAAACCATCTGGCACGATCAACCCCAGAACTTATTGTCGAGAAGCTTGCGACGGAGACGGACCAGGAAATCTACGATTTATTACTCGAAAAATTCGAATAATTTCACGGTGTTTACTATCTGCTCCAGAAGTACGCATGTGGGCGTCTGGGTTATAGATTTATAGTTCAGCGTGTTAGTATGGTGGATGGGGAAAGTATGACACGTATCCTCAAGACCTCAGGATTTCTCGGGTTGGCTGTTATGATGATTGTGGGATTGTACCAGAATTATCTCATCGCGAGCAATCAGCCGGTGGAAGCTTGGATGATTGGCGGTCATGCTCATTTAGGTGTCTTGTCGATCCTCGCCGTGGTGTTGGGGTTTGCGATTCCGGCACTCGGGGTTACTGGTCGTGCACGACAGGCGGTCACAGGCCTCTTTGTTGTTGGTCAATGGGGACTGCCAGTTACCCTCTGGATCGGTGAAGGCGGAGTGGCACCAATGCTGATGCCGACAACATTCATTTGGGGTCTCTGCTTGGTCGTCGCCATGGTATACATGGCATTTCACGCGGCGACGGCCGATGGTGAGGAACCTCCCCGGACTCCCACAGGGACAGTCAGCGATTGATCAGACCCCTCTATGACGGTTATGCCCATCGGTTTGAATTAGGGATTGTTTCCCTAAAGTTTACCAGTGAATTCGCGTGATGAGGCTGATGTATGAGGCAGTCTAGCTCATCCATCCCCGAAGGCTTAACTCCCGTCGTAGCGTGGTGAAAGTGAAATGCATGACGACGACATGCTCTCGTGGGATGAATCCGTCTTCCGCGATGAGCACGTCCTTGAATTCGATTATCTCCCAGAAGCATTCCACCACCGCGACGAACAAATGGAATCCTTGAAATATGCGCTTCGTCCAGCTGTTCGCGGCTCTCGACCGCTCAACGTGATTGCCCGCGGCCCACCAGGCACAGGGAAAACAACCGCCATCTACAAACTATTTGACGAACTTGCAGGCGTCACGGACATCGACGTTGTCCGCGTTAATTGCCAAGTCGATTCCACACGATATGCCGTGTTTTCACGCCTGTTCGAAGGCCTCTTCGAGTATGAACCCCCAACATCCGGTATTTCCTTTAAAAAATTATTCGGCCAAATCACCGATCATCTTGTCGAAGAAGATCAAGTCCTGATTGTTGCGCTCGACGATGTCAACTATCTATTCTATGAAGACGAAGCGTCAGATACCCTCTATTCACTGCTTCGCGCCCATGAAGCACACTCCGGCGCAAAAATCGGCGTCATCGTCGTCTCCTCAGATCTCGAGTTAGATGTCATCGAGGACCTCGACAGCCGTGTGCAGTCCGTTTTTCGTCCAGAAGAAGTATATTTCTCGGCATACGGAGAACACGAAATCGTCGATATTCTCAACGAACGTGTCACTCGTGGCTTTCGCGACGATGCTGTCGGTCCCCAAGTCCTCGACCGCGTCGCCGCCCATACCGCCGACAGTGGCGGCGACCTCCGCGTTGGAATTGACCTCCTGCGGCGCGCGGGATTAAACGCGGAAATGCGTGGCTCTACAGAAGTGAATGTCGCCGATGTGGATGACGCCTATGAAAAGGCAAAATACGTCCATTTGTCACGACATCTCCGGAGCCTATCTGACTCCGAGGCAGCCCTGATCCGCGTTCTTGCAAACCATGATGGCGAGCGAGCTGGAGACGTATATGAGGCGTTTACCGCTGAAACAGATCTCGGGTATACACGATATTCTGAAATCGTAAACAAACTCGATCAACTTGGATTAATCGAAGCGTCCTATACTAATATTGATGGACGGGGACGTTCCAGAGAACTGACGCTCTCGTACGACTCAGATGCGATTCTCGATCGATTAGAGGAATAGCTCTTTTTGGCGATAAATACGTCCTCAGAGAAAGGACTCCACCCGAAATAGAGGGGTTTACCGGGTCTCTCGCATTCGAAATATACGAACCGACACCCCTTGAGCTGATCACTGTTTTCATGGCACGATTCTTCCCAGCATAATACGGCTGTGGCGGAGCGAATATCACGGGGGTCTCAAACAGCGGTTTGGACAGGGAGAATTACGGGCTGTTCGTGAATGAACTGCCGAAGATGGTATCGTAGGCTGAATCAGTGTACTCCTTATTGCGGCGATGAAGCTGGACCGCTTGATCCCTCGATACATCTGAGACGAGGCTATATTCCTCTATCGCCATTATATCGGTACTTATCGTGCGGTATTGTACACTCTATCCTGAGGAGCCACAAGCGGGTGATTCTCCAGGATCTATCACCAGTGTGTGTTAATTGCTCAGCGATACCTGCAGGACTCCTGAATCACTTCGTCGAATCGTGGTTGTCCAGCCGGGCGGTGTCGCTATGATTCCAGGGGTTCGTCGCCCATCCACTGTTCGGGGACTTGGATGACATATCGTCCATTTTCTTGTAACGAGATGATATATTCTTCCCGGTCGTAGAGTTCCATCAGGTTCAATTCGTACTGGCCTGGTTCAATGATTTTTATTGACTCGAACTGCTCGTTTAACTGTTCACGGAGTTCCGCTAAGTCTGGTTCTTCCGGCGACGGCTTACTAATGACTTCCCCGTCATATTCATCAGGATCGGTGCTGCTGTCGGTTGATGCTGAGGACTCATCTGATTCAGTCGAGGTATCGGGTACACTTGTGGGGACGTCCTCCTTCCCCACGACTTCAGTGCGTGCATCGGCCTGGGCTGATCCCTCGGAGTCTCTCCGTTGTTCGCGTCGGGCATCTGCATCGATGATATCTGAGTCCGGTAATGTTCCACTTGAAGACAAGGGGGTTGACCCTGATTCGTCCGGGCCAATATCGTCGCCTGGCCATGCAGCCTCGGAGGTTACCGATTCCTCGCCTCCAGAAGCCTGTTGATCACGGGTGTCGGATGCCACTAGGTCCCGAACTCGTGTTGTAGCGCGTCCAACCGTTCCAACTACCGATGAGACATCAGGATCTGCAGGGGCCGGAGGAGTTGGCGATTCAGCAGGCGGGCCATCATCGCTATGGAGGTCATCAGCCTCTGAGACGTCATCTGGATGGAATTGAAATTTGTTTCCGCCACACGCTGGACAGCCGCCGAGCATTTCCTTTGAACCGTCGGCAAATGTCCGGCCACACTTCGTACACTGATGAGGCATTCTATTGGTTGTGGACGGCGATTATTGATGGGTGATGAGCGTACTGATGAGGGTTTCGTCTTTATGGAGAGTTTCAATTCGATTGGCTGGACCAATCACTGTCAATTTATTCGGCTCATCGTTTCCAATGATTCGACCGAATAGACCGGTATCTGGTTTCTCGTCGCCGGGATGTGTTTCGATTTCGATGCCGGTAAATCCATCAGGATTGATTTCCGACATGGTCACTTCGATTAACTTCGATTCCTCTTCTGGTTCTAAACCTTCTTCAAGAATCACGATATTGCCGTCGTGAACACCATCCAGTATTAATCGGATTTTCTCCATCGTCCGCATATTCTTCATTCGGTCGGCACTGACCATGTCGATTTGAATTCCATTCCCAACATCGTCATCCCCGGCGTCATCAGTTGTTATCTCGGGCATTGTTTCACCCGAAGTACTCCGCTATTTTATCATATACTTCGTCCATATTGTCTCCCTCGAGGGCAGACAAGGGCACTGTTTCGTGTTGTGGAAAGGCGTTGTTAATACGCTGAACGCTTGCGTCATCTAAATCAATTTTATTGGCAAAAATCAACACTGGCAGATCCTGGCTTTCAATAATCCCGATTAGCATCGTGTTCACTTGGGTAAATGGATCTTCAGTTGAATCAAGGACGTAAATGACGCCGTCGACATCTTCGCGGAGCCAATGCATTGCTTCTGCGACACCTTCCGTCGCTTCTCGGGAACGGCGGACAGCGTCTTCTTTTTCGATATCGTGTTCCAGGAACTCCTTATAGTCAACTTTCGTGGCGACGCCTGGGGTATCCACGACGTCGATTGTGACGGATTTCCCGTTTCGTTTGATTTCGACGTTTTCTTTCCGGCGAGCTCGTCGTGTTTCGTGTGGTACGTGACTTTCTGGCCCGATTGCATCACCGGTCCAATCTCGTGCGATGCGGTTTGCCAGGGTGGTTTTTCCAGCGTTTGGTGGCCCGTAGATACCGATCCGTTTCGGTTCACTGCCTGCAAAGAGGCTTGACGTCGCGTTTGTTATACTTGATCTGATGTCGGTTAGCAGTCCCATCGAATCCTCCCACGCCCCGATTCATGGTTGAATGCGGGGTCGCTCTGCAGGTACTACCTGACCGCAATTACTTAACTCTGCGTCAGACACATATCGTTATCTTGATATAGGTATGAAGGGTGCAAGGCGGGTGTTTTTCCCAGATGTCCCAACCATCAAAGATAGTCGCCGGTAGTGTGAGACGAGAAGAGTTTTCTATTCCATTCTCGGGTGTGAAAGGGATCGGTCAGACGAATGTGAACCCCCACCCCTTTCTTTCGGGTGGAGTGGAATTATTGCCGATGGGGTGATTCATTTGCTGTATTAGTCGTGGCAAGAATGAGGGCTACAATCCACGATTTAGATATTAACTAACGAACTAATATTATTCAAATTTATTAATTCCTCTATTACGGATACTGTTCAAGACAGTAGTAGATAAACGTTCTGGATTGAAAGAGCGATCGTGATGCCGGG
>CAZSSY010000002.1:32032-91214 GCA_964609565.1 uncultured Natronomonas sp. | reverse complement strand
CGTGTCGATGAAGAATGCACCCACTCGGTGCCAGATCACATCTCCGTTCGTCCCTAGTTGCGGTTGCGGATGCTTTTCCATAACTCGCTTCTGTTACTGAACACTTATTAATTTTTGATGGTTATCTCAGGGGTAGAGTTATAGAATAGTTCGCAGTCTTCAGCGACCGGCTGTTTCATGAGGTTTTGTGTCTGAACAATAGGATTTCAACGGAGCCTGCCAGAGACAAATCGCTGCATGGATAGGCCTGGGAGATGGCTTCGATTTATCGAACCAGCCCCTAGTGGACAGCTTTAAGCCGATAACGGGTTATAATCGTTCGCATGGCTGAGAGCACAAAACAGGGTGTACTGCAAGACCAGTATCGGCTTCTGATCAATGGGGAACTAGTCTCAGCCCAGTCTCAAGAGACCTACACGACAATAAATCCAGCAACGGAGGAACCGCTCGCTGAAATTGAGATGGGGAACTCTCAGGATGTGGGCAACGCTGTGAAGAATGCTCGTGATGTCTTTGAAAACTGGTGGAAACGGGAACCACAGGAACGTGGCCAGATATTGACTGAGTTAGCTACGTTAATCAGGGACAATCGTGATCGCCTCGCCAGACTTGAGACACTCGATAACGGCAAACCAATTTCACAGGCAAAATCGGATGTAGAGGGCTGTGCTCGGTATTTCGAATATTTCTCTGGGCTTGCAGATAAGGTTCAAGGTGAATCTGTTCCGCTCGGTCCCGATTACATTGATTTTACGATACGGGAACCATTTGGCGTGACGGCTCATATTATTCCTTGGAATTATCCTATTAATTTATTTGCGCGAAGTGTAGCACCAGCACTTGCCACGGGGAATGTCGCAGTAGTCAAGCCTGCAGAGTTTACCTCAATTACCGCTCTTGAAGTAGGGCAATTAGCATTGGATGCCGGTGTCCCGCCTGGTGTTTTGAATATTGTGCCTGGTTATGGTCCAGAGGCTGGCGCGGCACTCGCCGGTCATTCGGATGTTGATAGCGTCAGCTTTACAGGGTCGGTTTCGACAGGTCGTGAAGTTGGCAAACTCGCGGTAGATAACATAAATCCGGTTCACTTGGAACTCGGTGGGAAAAGCCCCTGTGTTGTCTTCCCGGATGCCGATATAGAGAACGCCGTTAAAAATACAATGTTTGGTATTTTCGTGGCTACCACAGGACAAATCTGTGCCGCCTCCTCCCGGCTGTTAGTCCATGAAGACATCCATCAAGAATTTCTCGAACAACTCATATCGATGACCGAATCATTATCTATTGGGCCTGGGCTGGAGGATCACGATATCGGTCCGCTCGTGTCTAGTGACCAATTTGATAAAGTTCAAAAATATCTAAATATAGGTCGAGATGAAGCTGGAGAACCGTTGATTGGAGGTAAAACACTTGACCGATCTGGATATTTCGTTGAACCCACTATTTTTGACCAGGTCGACCATGACGCCAGGATTGTCCAAGAAGAAATTTTTGGGCCGGTTTTATCGGTAACCACCTTTACCGAAGAGGACGAAGTGATTGAACTCGCTAATGATGTAGACTACGGATTAGTTGCTGGCGTGTTTACTAGTGACATAGGGAAAGCCCATCGGTTTGCGCGAGATGTAAGAGCTGGCCAGATCTATATTAATGAATGGGGTGCCAACGGAACCGGGTCGCCGTTCGGCGGCTACAAAGATAGTGGCTTCGGGCGTGAGAAGGGACTAGAAGCTATTCGGAGTTACACGCAGGTGAAAAACGTCGGCATGAATATCCAAATTTGAGTAGGTATCGACACCTGAAACGAGTTGTTAAGTAGTGTGATGAGATTAGAGTTGAGTCCGGTCTACTTACGTGTCAATGAATTTGACATCACCAGTGTCACCATCGATGCGAACTCGACTGCCTTCTGAGAAATTTTTTCCATTAATACCTACCGTCTCTGAATCATAATCGACTGATAAATCTTCACACCCGACGACGGCTGGTTTGCCGAGTTCTCGAGCAACAATCGCTGCATGGCTTGTCTCCCCGCCTCGGCTCGTGAGTATTCCCGTTGACGCTTTCATACCATGAATGTCAGAAGGAGAGGTCATCTTTCGCACGAGGATGACATCAGTGCCGGCTTTTGCTTGTTTCACAGCTGTTATTGGATCAAAATATATCTCGCCCTCAGCAATACCAGCGGATGCCCCAAGGCCATCCACATCCCCGCGAATGGCCGACCGGTTTCGCTTATCGGTACTTTCAGTTGTAATAGTAGTGATGGGTCGGGATTGCAGTATTAGCAATTCCTCGTCACAGATAGCCCATTCAATATCTTGGGGTTGTCCATATTCCGCTTCAATTCTTTCGCTCATTCCCGCGATTTGTTGAATTTGAGGTGGTGCTAATACAGATTGCGACTTTTGATCATCGTCGACTGGTTTCGTTTGAATCCCACCTGCTTCAAAATCACTCTCATAAAGCAAGTGTTGTCTGTTGATAGTACGGTCAACAATTTCCCCGGACTCCCGGTCTATAATGTAGTTGTCGGGAGAGACGGACCCAGACACACACGCCTCACCCAATCCATAGACGGCTTCGATAGTCATCTGCGGGGCACCTGTTGAAGGATTGGCAGTGAAGACAACGCCGGATTTCTCTGGGTCAACCATTTCCTGTATTACCACAGCTATACCTACTTCATCTGTCGCAAAATCATGCTCAAGTCGATATCGAAAAGCCCGCTCATTGAACAGTGAAGCCCAACAGTCTTGAATTCGATTTCCCAGAGGTTCGGCCCCAGTCACGTTCAAATATGTATCCTGTTGTCCTGCGAATGATGCCTCGGGGAGGTCTTCAGCCGTAGCTGACGATCGAACTGCCACGCGATCGAGATTGCTATATTGGCGGTTTATCTCTGTATAGATTTTTGAGGGTATCTCAGTTGTGGTTATTATCTCATGTGCGTTTTTGGCTGCCTCAGAAATCGATCGTTGTTCATTCTTTACTGATTCGATGAGTTGGTTAAGGTCGTTTTCGATACCTGCTAATCGCAAAAAGTGATGATAAGCGTCCGTTGTCAATATAAATCCGTCTGGAACGGGAAACCCGGCACGGTGCAGACGGATTAAATTCGCACCTTTTCCTCCTACAATCGTTTGGTCCGGTTCTCCTCCTCTCGCCGGGGTATCCAATGAGCGGATAATGCTTTCCATGGTCATAGCCGCGACGTTACATTGAGAGAGACTTAAACATTTCTTCAAACCTATCAGAGGAAAAGAGCAGTGGCACGAATTCGTTCACCAGGCAGTGATTATACCCTGTTTCGACTGACTGATCGTACCGGTGGGGATTATTGGTAGGTCAAGAGACAAGGTACAGTATCTTTTCGGACTATGGCTCCATGGTAAAAGAGTGAATAGTTATTATTTGAGGAAAAGATATTCTATTATATTTATTATATATCCACATTCTGGATACAAATAGCGCTAAATACTGGCTGTACTGGATTCTATATAAGGAATCGACATGATCCCGGAGTTGAATGGTCGAAAGCGCGAAGGTTAATTTACAAATTGTGGAAAGAGAAAGGCGGTGAGGAATTGGCATCGACCATCAAAACATACGTCCCTGCCCGTGGGATAACTAAGGAGTGTAGATATTCTCAATCGGAGTAGAATTCCAGCCGTGGCTGAGTCAAATATAGATGATATGGCGGAAAATCAGCGAGCATGACCCCTCCGGACTGGACAGCATTTTGAATTTCATTCTCTAAATGTATCCCCAGAATGGTATCCATCCGTCACCAATTTCCATCATTCTCTATTTTCGTGCGAGACTCGCATTCCGTCTAGAAACGTGCTTTTCTAGTAGGGATCGATGTATAAGCGATGAATTTGGTTCTGCAGGCGTCCAGGCAGTTATTGATCTCAGAGGTGAGTGAATATCCCCCCTTTTAGCACTGAGCGTCACTGAAGAACCCGTTTCCATAACAACATTAGTGTTGTTATAGTTGTCTCATGGATAAAAGAGACAGCTATCGACATCGATCACGCGTGAATGGTTTTGCAACGGTCAAGGAGAGGACGCTCCTGCCCAATTCAATGCGATTCTTACTGTAACCAATATCCGACGGGTCAGTAGATTCTCCACCCTTGAAACCGGAGTAGGGCAGTGGCCAGAATTGTGATATGCCTTCGTTTTGGTTGTGGGACTAACGGTGATTGGCACCCTCCTCGTAACTGTAAACCTTTAGCCAGCGAGTGAATAACGAAAGAGCATATGATTCACAGAAACCCAAGAAAATTTATATTATTAGAATATATGAAATTCTTTTAGATAATTTGAAATATTTTATATATTTGCTCTTGGTTGTTTGGTAGATATAAAATTCCATAGATAATACATAATATGTGTAATAAATAGGACTAAAATATCAAAATATACCAGAACTATTATGTGTTAATAGGCATAAATCTGATATGAACGTAGTGGACTGATCATATAACAGCGTGTTACGGACGATTGAAAGGTTTCATAACCGTTATCAGCTCGGTTTCTTACTGAATAAATTAGGATCATACAGAATAACTAATTAACCGTCGTTATGGAGTGAATTCGAAAGGAAAAGTGGAAAATGGCATATTTAAAATATAAATATAAAATATATAATCATGTAGATATTCAAATATATAGAAATACTCCATCCCTCTCTCGAAAATTGGGTCTCATGCAATAATTCAGATTTTGAAATAATTAGCCAGATTTAAAGATATAGTAATAAATATTTTAGAATATATGCCTGATCAATTTAGCTAATAATTAAAATTTATTTTTGAAATAAAATGACAGATAGATATGTTAAGCGGTTATATATTGAGAATATACTAAATAATTTTGAGATATAATATTAAACGTAAATTCTAATCAAAATCTATATATCCCAATAAATTTGAATTATTCCATAGACTATAATAATCTAAAATATCCTCTCAGGTAGGTTCACTTAGATTATATCATATATTTTGATACGGAATACTGCAGTTATACCTAATCTGTAACGAGCAGCCAGCTCTAAATTTCAATAAATTCCTTATAGTCAAAATCCGACATACCATGTAACTTGAAAGCAATTTCTTGCGATTGTAATCTAGTCAATTGAATTCGAGAGTAAACTCCTCCATCTCAAGGAAAGCCGTCTCAAAACCCTCATGACGAGAGATTTGTGGTGGTGAATCAACTTGGATCGTAATGTGATCGCCTGTTCTGATATCGTCTACTGTCATGCCGTAATGGTACCCTGCTGAAGGTTCGATAGCTGCCTGAAGAGGTCCGCTATCCAATGATTCTCCGTTTCGTTTGACGGTGCATGATACAGACATCAATGGGAGAGGTATCCGATTGTACGGTGTCCGCGGTGAGACCAACAGATACATCTCATCATCTGGGGCGAACGGAGCTTCATCGACAACACTAATGACGAATGTTGCATCGCCACTCTCACCTTCGCCGACAACCTGGCCAGGGAGGTCAGATGCTGGGGGGAGAACCGATGTGGGCATCATCTCCATGTCCATCAACTCAAGGGCCGCTTGTGTGCCGGCTTGCTCATCAAGCTGGTCGAATCGAATGTCATCCCGGGTTGCAGTCGAGAATTCGAATTCGATCGTTGTTGAAGCCTGGTCGGTGAAGCGGTCGGCAAACTCGCCGAAACGCTGGATGCCCATGTCGCTGATATCGATGGTGACCGAATAGGTATCATCACCCGGGAGCGGGAGGTTGTCGCCAAAGTGAAATCCCATTGTTTGGGAGATCATGGGCCAAGGTGCGCGTTCTGTAATGAACTCGTCGCCACGCTCAATTGTCATCGACAGCCCGGATCCGACCGGGAGAACCGTCATCGTGTCCGGATCCCAGACAGTTGCCATCAGATGGACGGCGTCATCATCCTGGATTTCAACCCGTTCCCGCGTTGTGCCCGTGATCGTCCAGAACCGATGCGGGAACGAATACATTACCCCGATCGCATACTCTCCTGCCTCCCCCATCCCGACCATTGCCATCCCCTCATCGTGAGTGGGTATGTAGACGGCATCGGGCCGGTCCTCTAACACCGGGGGTTCTCCACCAACCTGCTCGGTCTCCACGAGATCCATACAGCCGGCAACCCCGGTGGTCACAACGGTTCCAACTGATGTGAGATACTGGCGGCGCTGCATCCTGCTTTCACTGCACGGCGCACCCCTGATATCGTTATGGTCCAATCATCGAAGATAGAGCCACCGGTGGATGGTTCTGGCCGGGCATTCGATAGGTCAACCAGAACGGTTTTCCGCGGGATACACGAATGGCCTCGCGATGACCGCGGAGTTCCTCCTCTACGGGATTCTGGTGGTTGCCGGCCTTGGGTCTGCCGCCCTCGTGGGAGTCGCCGGCATTGCGTTGTTCCGCCGGCGGTCTCTCTCGTATTTTCTGGTCACGATGGCTATCGGGACATTACTCCTCCGGAGTTTCGTCGGCGCAGTGACGATCGGGGGGCTCATCCCGCCCGAAACGCACCATCTCCTTGAACACGGGCTGGATGCCGTGGTGATCGTGTTGCTTTTCACGGCGGTATACGCTGCACGACGCATCGATCCCCAACCGCGGGCTGAGCAGAAGTATCAAAGCAGATGACAGAGACACGGAAGACAATCGCTGACACAATCGAGACCCATCCCGGGATTCATTTTAATGAGTTGACTCGACGCCTCGAACTCGCGCCCGGCCAGGTCCAATACCACGTCCGACAACTTCTCGCCGACCAGGCGGTGACCGTCGAACGCCTGTACGGCCGCACCCACTATTATCCCCCAACGTACAACGACGACGAACGCCGAGCGTTAGCTCTCCTCCAGCGAGAAACCGCCGGTGACATTGTCGCCTACCTGCTGGTGAACGGCCCAACGGAGCCGACCGTTATTGCTGAGGACCTACAGATCGCCAGGAGCACACTCGAATGGCAGCTCAAGCGACTCATCGACCAGGACCTCGTAGCGAAACACCAAGCCGACAACACGGTGACCATCCGTATCCAAGCCCCTGAGCTGGCCACGTCGCTGCTTCGAGACGCCGATCCAGCCCTTCGAGAACGACTGGTCGACCGGTTCACACGACTCATCGACCACCTCCTTCCAGAATGAAACGCATAACGATGCCACGATGAGCAGTGAACTCGCAGGGCAGGTCGTCATCCATTTGGGGCATGACACCGGCGTGTCCATGAACCTCCGATTAGCGGTTGGAGCCCTCGCAGGCCTGATGACAACGGTCCTCCTGCTACCGGTACTCGTGATCTCCGAAGAAGTCCGCGAACTGATTGCGGTCACCGCCAACGACATCTTACAGCAAGACCCCGAGTATGCCACTACCTCCAGCCAGCTCGCGATCTGGCTTGGGACTGGCTTGGTACTCGGCGTCGTCTTCGAAGGCCTTGTTCTCACCATGGAAGCGGTCCGACCCCTCGTCGTTATCTTCGCCGATCTCGTCACACTGGTCGACATCCTCGCAGTCATCGGCGTCGCCACCCTCCTCACCTGGCGAACACGGCGAGCCATCAATGCCACCCCCAGTCCCGACCCGCAACGATCCATCCGCATCGCAACCGCCGTGAGCCTCCTGTATGGGCTCGTGCTTCTTGCCGCGATCTCAGCCCTCCACTGGCTGATATTCCCAATTTAACCACTACCCACCCAACGATAGCATGTGACGGCAGCCGACAGTTGAGGACCGATTGGATGGTTATTGGGAGGCGGACGTCTCGATGTCGACGACGAGGTGGTCGCCGTCTTGAATGTCATATGCGGTCGGATCGACTGATTCCGCATCCACCAGAAATGTGATCGCCGCTGACTCGCGTTCATCATACGTTGTCTCATCGTAGGTGATCATGTGGGCATCGGCCTCGTGCTTATAGGTAAAATAGGGGATGAGGTCGATTGCCTGGGCGAATGAAACGCGTTCTTCCTCCATATACCAGAGGTTATCATCTTCATGGAAGTGAAACCGAATGTCGTGATCGGGGTTATGTTCTGCTTGAAACCGATCTGCTGAAAGATCCACCGGGCTGTCGTTGATACGTATGTCGATCGGGCCCGATGCGAGGAACCGGTCATCAGTACCGTTGGCAGGAGTCTCACTCTCATCAGGTGACTGGAAGTCGATACAGCCACTCATGACGCCGCCGAGAAGCCCCGCGAGCAGGATTCGCCGCCGCATACAGGGAACTACTAGATGGAATGATAAGACGCTTGGCACTGCCGGCAAGAACACCGGGTTACCGACAACATCCGACAGATATGTACGTGATTGGTGTGTCAGGAAGGGGAGTGTTCGCTGTCGTGGTATTCGTTAGGGGGTTGGTGGGGGCAGAGCGCGGTGTTCGCGGGGTGGAATCAGGTAGTTCCCGCGGCGGAGGACCCGCATATATTGAAGGATGCCGTTGTTTAGCCGTTGGCCGATACCGGATGTTTCTGCGTGGCGGGCGCCGTTCATGGCCTGCCGCGTGTCGATGAAGTCCGTGATGGATTCTTGGAGTGCCACGAAATGGAGGCCGGTGTGGCCATCATCTGTCGAATTAAAGTCACGACGGATCATGATCGGCTGGTCATCGCGGCGGGATTCTGCCGCCATCTTTTGGGAGTGACCGACCATGCCATATTCGCGGGCATGCTGGTCGATATCGTCGATACAGTCCCCGTCCATGCCGCTATCGGAACCGAGGTTGTGGCCGGGGCCCTCGACGCGGTCTTCTTCCGCATGGACCGGACAAAACATCTTCCCGACGCGTTGCGACCGGCTATCCTGCTCGTACCACTGATCCAGATTCAACCGGATTTTGGAGACGTGTTGCGTGGTCCCACCAGCAAACGGACCATCCTGAATGGTGATGCGGGATTCACTGGCTTGGTTCTTCTCGAAGCCCGATTTAAAATTCATGAACAGCGGTGCCTCATCGGCCACCGGCGCCTCATCCGGAATTCCTTGCATGTCGGTGTTGTCAGCCGGCAGGCCTTCGCCGACGAACCCGGTGCGGCGAACGGTGGTATCCGTTGAATCGGGCTGGTGGAACACCCCCTCGAGGGTCGTATCCATCGGTTGGCCGTTCACCGACTCCACCTCGCCAAAAAGCGCTTCCTCGGCTTCTAACACGACCGATGGGTGATCACTTGCCAAATGGAGGATGGCATCAGGCCGATCCAACGAGGGGTCCTCAAATGACGCCAGTGGTTCTGGGTCGGGGAGATCAACCGAGTTCGGGAGCGTCGACTCGAACCGGTCGAAATACGCCGGTGAGTAGCCAATGGTGAACACGAGGCCCTGATGGCTCCACTCATACGCTCGTTCGAGACTGTGGAATGCGGATTGAACCGTCTCGCGGTCACTGGTCGACGGTGGCCCGTCGCTGGGTAACTCCATGAGAAGGAGGACGTGATGGCGTGGAGCGATGGCGTTCTCGTGGTCATCCCGGGTAAGGTACTCATCCCACGCGTGTTGTTCCAGAGGTAACGACGACACATCACTGACACCCGTCGGGATCTCCACGTCATCGTTCTCCCATTCGAAGCAGGCAGCTAACGCAGCAGTTCCACCAATGGCGACAGCGGCCTTCCCAAATGCACGACGAGAAATCTCACCTCGATGAGACTGGGGGGTGTCAGCAGCAGTCTCGTGTTTGTGTGAGGATGATGACGGCTCCATGTGCTAACGTGTGGGGGATGCAACTACTATATGGCATGTGGTGTGACTCTCGAAAACCCCGATAATTCATACCAATCCAGTTACCTTTCGATGCCACGACATATGGATACCCAGAACCACAGTCAGGACACGACGAGAGCGAGGAATGACAATGGTGACCGTGTATCACGCGGGTGCGGACTTGACACCCGTGTCCTGAACTGGCTATGATTTTCTCGGTACTGTCGCCGTGAGATCGTCTGTCGCTGATGCGAGGTAGTCTTATCAGCGGTTGGTCGGCGGAAGACGGACAACGCGAGTGCGGAGTTGACAGCCCACTATCCCGCTGACTCTGGGTGATTCAATGGCACCGCCGTGGACGACCGGCAGACGAGGTGTTCCTGATATGTGAGTTCATTGACAGCGAGGCGTCCGGTGTGATCCACGCGTAATCCTGTGATTTCGATACCGAGGGTGACGGAGGATGAGGGTGATGTCGGGAATCGTCCGGGAGTTCGGTCAAACCCGGGGTGAGCTGGCGGGACTAGAATGCACTGCCTGGAGATATTTTTTGGTGATACCAACTCAAATTATAAAAGCGGAGATGGAGCTAAATGGGGTCGAATCTTAGGAATATCGTCGCCGAAGCCGGCTGTATACCACCTGCAAGTGTAGGACCGCGCTTCGGCGGCATCTTCCATTACAAGCCGAACAGTGCCTCGAATGTGAGGGGGACTATCGATATGGATGAATCGTATTGTCTCTGCTTCCCGCTGAGACACGGGTGGAAATCGGTCACCAGGCCGTCGAGTCGCCGGGACTGCCTTGGCTCGCCGGGCGGCCAGCATGGATGGGGTGTCGCTCGTGGGCACACTGCGGAATGTCCACCGGATAGCGGGGATGGGTGAGTGGTGAGGAGTTAGCAATCGTCGGCGAGGATATTGTCACAGGTATTCCAGGTCCCCGCATTTCGCGGTGGCCAGTTGGTTGGATGTCGGGCGGTGGGGTAGTTGTATGCAGACTGGTAGTAGAAGCTGAGGCGGTCGTGCCATGGGTCAGTTTCATGGAGACGATCGGGTGCATTGTCGTACCCTGGTTCGCCGGATTCTTTGAGCCAGTAGTCGAGCCAGGCGATGGTGTAATGGTTGGCAGCTTCGTTCCCCCAATCGGCCCAGCGGGACGAGGGGAAGCTGGGGACTTGTGACCACTCAAAGTGGGTTGTGCCGCGGAAATTCACTTGGAATGTGGGGACGTTGGCGTCAACCCAGGTTTGATAAGCGGCATTGCGGGCGGTTGGATCTGGCGGGTCGTGTTTGGGTTGTGGAACCCAACTATCGGGGAGTTCAGGGATGTTTTCGATGAGGCCTTCGCCTTTATAGTCGGCGGATTGCCCCATCAATGGGACTCGTGGCTCGACGGTGTAGCCATCGTATTCACTGCCGGCGGGGTTCGGATTGTCCCAGGCGACGGCGGCAGTGACGGGATTGTCACCGACGCCTGGCCATGGAGTGAGCCCCTGGACGACACTGGTTGAACTTGCCCCACGGGAGTGGCCAACCGTCCCGATGCGGTCTGTGTCTAACAGGTCCGCGACGGGGTTTTCGTCTGTGACGGGGACAGTGTCGTGGTCGGCCCGCTCGTTCCCGCCATTGTGCGGGTATGGATCAGTATGGGTTGAGGTGAAGAAATCGAGAGCGTCGATGTGGTGGTCGGTGTGGGTGAGTTCGCTGTCTTCGGAGCGGCCTTGGCCGACCGGATCGAATGTGAGGGCGATGTAGCCGTGGTCGACGAGTGAGTGGGCAAACCACCAATACATGGTTTCGGTGGCGACGCCGCCGTTCATGATGACGACACCGGGCAGGTCGGCACCGGGTTGAGCATCTGCCGGCCACCATACCCGCCCGTTCAATCGAGCGGGAGTGTCGGCGCGGTCGTAGAACACGACACGTTCGACGTTGCCAGACTGGGTGTAGAACGGGTGGCCGGACCATAACAGGTCATCGGCGGGAAATCGGTAGGGATCGCCGGTGCATTGGTTGGTCCAGCGACGGCACAGGCCGGTGCGATCCCATTCTGTTTCCGCGAGTTCCTGTTGTCGGAACGCGAGGTAGTTGATGAGGCTTTGTTCTTGCCAGCGTTCTTGGAATGCGGGGTCGTTTGCTTGCCGGATTGGTTCTTCGCGGGTCTTTGCCCAGTTGGCCTGTTCCCGGGCGAACCAGTCCTCAGAGGGATAATCCGGGTCGCCATACGGGGTGCTGTCAGCGGTGGTGGCTCCGACATTAGTGCTGGTTCCGGCGATGGTGATGGAGCCCGCGATACCGGACGTAGCGGTGATGTGGAGGAGGTGACGCCGAGAGTATCCCTCGGAGTTATCCGGTGTCATGTCCTCTCCACGCGGCGGCATCCAGTGTTAAGTTTTCGCCCAATCCACGTCGTTATTGTAAACACCCGGGTATATCCAGGGAGTGGAACCGTTTTATCTATCAAGTAGACGTTGGTGGTGGCGAACTCCGAAGTATGATATTGGCAACTTTTAAGATTAGATACATCTAAAAATAGCGTAGTTATTGAGTGACCATGAAAGTCAACTACGAGCGCGCTGCCGCCCTCACCGAACACCTCGAACAACAACTCACCGACCGCATCACCACCGAGTCATCCATCGACCGCCGCACCGTCCTCGGCGGCCTCGGCGTCGCCGGAAGCGCCGCCATCACCGGCCTCGGCGCATCCACCGCCACCGGCAACGGCACGCACACAGCGGGCGACGACGCCCACGGCAACTTCGGAGCCGTCGACGAATACCGCAACCGCGACTTTGACCCCCACGACTTCCTCACCACCTTCAACACCGGCACCACCGGCCAGGACTTCCTTGACCAGGACAGCTACGAAGAAGACGGCCGGACAGTCCGCGAATTTGAATTCATAGCCATCGATACCGACATCACTATCGCCCCGGGTGTCACCTTCCCTGCCTGGACATTCAACGGGCAAATCCCCGGCCCCACACTCCGGGCTGTCGAAGGGGACCTGATCCGGATCACCTTCCACAATGAGAGCCAACATGCCCACACCATCCATCCCCACTTACGAAATCTCAATCCAGCGATGGACGGCATCCCTCAAAACGGGCCAGGCGTCCTCGACCCGGGTGACTCGTTTACCTACGAGTGGATTGCCCAACCAGCCGGGATGCACTTCTATCACTGCCACTCCCTCCCTCTGAAAGCGCACATGCATCGGGGGCTCTACGGTGTCATCATCGTCGACCCAGACCCCGACCGCGTCCGCACCCAACCACGGGACTACGTGAACTACCATGGACCCATCACCGACGACTACCGGGAGGAACTCGTCCAGATTGCGCGGACGCGAAACCATGAATACCCGGAGAACGACGCCGTCAACGAGATGGTCATGGTGATGAACGCCTTCGACACAGATTTCGACGGCGAAAACGAAGTCTACGCCGCAAATACCCGTGCATTCGCCTACAGTGTCGGCCAAACAGACGGGAACGGCAACTGGAAACCAGGCGAAACCAAACACCCGATCCGGATCAATCAGGACGACCGCCAACGCGTGTATTTGCTCAATACAACCGAATTCGACCCGATCAACTCCTTCCATACGCATTCGCAATTCTTTGACTACTACGACCACGGCACCACCCTCTTCCCGACACATAAGAAGGTTGATACGATACTGCAATCGCAGGCTCAACGCGGCATCGTCGAGTTCGATTATGCCGATCACGACCCCGGTCTGTACATGTTTCACGCCCATCAATCAGAGTTCGCTGAACTCGGATGGATGAGCCTCTTCGAGGTGGTTGACACGTGACCGACGGGACCGTCGACCGTGACATCACCGGCGACACCGAACGCCCATTCGACCTTCCCCGGATCGTGATCGCTGTGCTCCCCATCGTCCTTCTCCTCGTCATCCTAGGATTATTCGCCGCCACAGCACCACTCTCGGACGTTCAACGCGGCGAATCGCTTCCAGACGTCACCATCTCACACACCACCATCCCGAACGACGAGACAATCGTCCTTCATGTGACAAACAACGGGCCGGACGTCGTCACGATATCTCAAGTCCTTGTGGATGAAGCATACTGGAACTTCGAAGTCGAAGGCGCCGGTGGTGACCGGACACTCAATCCACGAGAGAGCGCTCAAGTCATCATTCCATATCACTGGGAACCAACCTGGGACTATGAGGTCGACCTCGTCTTAGCAGAAGGGGAAACCATCGAACACGAAATCGAAGCAGCACAAGAAACCCCCAGTCTCAGCGTCGATGTCATCTGGTCACTCGCAGCCATCGGCCTGTTCGTCGGCGTCATCCCGGTCGCCATCGGGATGCTCTGGTACCCATATATCCGCTCGATGCGCGACCGATGGCTGCACGCTGTCCTCCTGTTCGCCGCCGGAGTCCTCGCATTCCTCGCGTTCGATGCCGGCTTCGAAGCCCTCGAACTCACCGACGATATCCCCGGCGTTTACGAAGGCGAACTGCTCATCGTCCTCGGCGTCGTCGGCGCCGCGCTCCTCGTCCAGGCCATCGGCGCCTACGGCGACGAATCCACAGAGCCCGGGGAGGCCTCAACAAGCGGACTTCAGTTAGCCTACCTGGTCGCAGTGGGGATCGGCCTCCACAATCTCGCGGAAGGCCTCGCCATCGGAAGTGCATTCGCGCTCGGACGGGCGTCATTGGGCGCGTTCCTCGTCATTGGTTTTATGCTGCACAATGTCACCGAGGGGCCGGCAGTGGTTGCGCCGGCCGCCCGCGAACGCCGTCGCCCGGCATTGTGGCACTTTGTGGCCTTAGGCGCCATCGCTGGGGTTCCTGTAATCATCGGTGGGTGGATCGGGAGTTTGGCGTACGCACCGATTATCGGCGCTTTCTTCCTTGCAGTTGGCGTCGGCGCCATCCTCCAAGTCGACTGGGAGATCGCCAACATGGTTCGAGACAACAGTGGTCGTCTCGGAACGGCGACGAATCTACTGGCATTCCTCGCCGGCTTCATCGTGATGTACGCAACCGATCTCCTCGTAGCAATCTAACGTGACGGCAAACCACGCGATTAGCGTTCCCGGCCCTGGGCGTCTCGGACGCCGGGGTCCTGCCGGCAGACCGACCCCCGGGTGCAGAAAACGCGTCGGGGTGTAACGGATGGTACAGCCAGGTCAGCCCCAAGGGATATCAGCGACGGGACAGCTCTCGACACGAAGAATGTGGATCGATTGGGTGAAAACCTCCCGGTATCGGTAACGTAAAATAGTGATTTGTGCTATCAGAAAGACTTCTTGGTGGCAACCTATATGCGAGTGTATGGCACGTATCGTCTCGCTTTCGACACTCCAACTTACTGCCGTCATTACAGTGGCTGTCATCGCCGGCGGTGTGGGCGCAATGATGGTCCAAACCGATGCACCACCTTCAACAACTAGTCCACAAACGGGTGAGACTGCAGCGGTTGATACATTCGAGTCACCTGATGACTTCCGGTCATATCTCCAAACGGCTGACCATGCCCGTCCCGCCCACCTCGGACTTGGAGACCAAGTGCAAGCGACCGGAGGAGCAACTACCAGTGTTGATCGAGACGGCGCTGTAGAACGAGAGGGAGCGGCCAGTGGAGATGATGCAGCTGCCCCACCTGAACCTGTCGCGCAAACGCCGGCCCCGGCGAGTACCGACGTCCCCGATGCCGCCGATGATGGAACCGGTGGGAGTAGCGGCGGGTCCGAGAGTCCGCGAGCGTCCGATACAAACGTCCAGGTTGAGGGGATTGATGAACCGGATATCTTGAAAACCACGTCGAATACACTCTATTATTCGGCCCAACAGCGGGGGCCACAGGTGAGACCGGGCGACGATAGACCGGATAGCGAGGACACCGGAGGGGTCCATCTGATTGATGCAGACGATCCAGCTGCGCCAGAGGTCGCCAGTGAACTGGATGTCTCAGGCGAGCTGTTAGTGAGTGACGAGATGCTCGTCGTCTTCGAACAGGATCGACTCATCGGATATGATATTGCGGATCGAGAGAATCCCGAGCAGACATGGACAAAAGAGCTCTCTGATCGGGTCGTGACAGCACGCCTCCATGCGGGCACCATTTATCTCGTCACGGCAGATGATATCGATCGGAACGAGCCGTGTCCTGTCCGACCGATGGAGGACGTGTCAGTACCGTGTGCCGCGGTCCACCATCCGGTCGAACCGGTCCCGGTAGACACGACGTACTCGGTGTCACTCATCGACCCAGCGGATGGGGAGGTCGCTGATACAGCGTCGTTCGTCGGCACGACCGATGGACAGCATCGGGGCCCTGGAAGCCAGACAGTCGTGTATGTGTCTGCCGACCGGGTGTATATCGCATACCCGAAACCGATCGACGAAGCTGATGTGATGGCCGAGTTCTTGCTGTCGAATCAATCAGACCGACTCGATGCTGAAACGATCGACCGGATTGAGGAAATCCAATCGTATGACCTGAGTCCCCAGGCAAAACGGATCGAGATTCAACGAGCCCTAGAAACCTGGCGAGACAGCCTCGAACCGGAGGAGCGACGAGAGGCCGAGCAGGCATTCAGAGACGACCGTGAGGCGTGGATGGAGACCAACAAGCGAAACATCGTACAGACAGGGATTGTTGCCTTCAATATCCAGGGTGTCGAGACGGCCGGCCCGTCAGTTGAGGCCGGCGCGACCGGATCAGTGCCTGGGTACGCGTTGAATCAGTTCTCATTAGATGAGCACGACGATGAGTTCCGGATTGCGACTACCATCCCCCGCGTGCTCGGTGGCGAAAGTGAGAATGATCTGTACGTCCTCGATGACTCGCTCAACGAGGTTGGGGCGGTCCAGGGCATGGGGATCACCGAGCGGATATATTCGGTCCGGTATGTCGGAGATGAAGCCTACGTGGTCACGTTCCGACAGATCGATCCGTTCCATGTGGTCGATCTCTCGGATTCAGCCAATCCGACGGTTGAAGGGGAGTTAAAGCTGCCAGGGTTCTCATCGTATCTCCACCCGCTCTCAGAGGATCGCATCCTTGGTATTGGAGAAGAAGACCGGAAAGTGAAACTCGTGGTGTTCGACGTGTCAGACCCCACCGATCCCACGATTGAGGAAGATCGTATCCTCGATGCCCGCTGGTCGGGTGTCGCAGACAACCATCATGCATTCCTCCTGGATGAACGCCATGAGGTGTTTTTCCTCCCGACTGCTGGCCCCACCCACCCGCCGCGGCCACTCCCGGAAGATGACGACGGCGGTGGCGGCGATCGAGTCGAGCGACCTCCTGGGGAAGGCTATATCTTCAGCTATGAGGATGGCTTGACAGTCGAGACGACGATCGAGACGACCGGTCGACCGGAACGTGCCAGCTACATTGGTGACTATCTCTATGTGTTTGATGATTCGTCGGTCACGGTGGTTGATGAACACGAATGGGAGGAAACAACCACTGTCACCCTATCAGAAGATTAACCGCTAGCAGGTTCCGTACCCTCAAGGCGAGAGAGGAGTACATACCCGTTGGGTGGCTGTCCAAGTGGGAGGGATCCTGGCTGGTCGCCCGGTGGAAGGAGGTGATGGGTAGTGGCTGCCCGGAGATCGGTTGATGGTGGTGTCCGGGAGCCCAGCTCTGGGAAGAGTGTCGAGGTGTGGACGTTAGGTGTTGATGTATGTCTCGGCTCGGTCTTCGTGTTCTTCTGTGAGGATTGTTTCATCGGGGTCGGCTTGGTCGTCGTCTGGGAGGTCGAAGTGGAATTCTTGGATGTAGTCGGGGGTATCGCCGGCTTCTTTGCGAGCGTATATTTCGGCGTAGACGTCGCGGGCTTCCTCGACTGTCTTGTCACCGGTAAGGATGTCGTGGACGAGGTTGATTGCGAGGAAGTTGGCGGGTTCGCCGTGGCACTCTGCTGAGAGTTCACCTCGGGTTCGTTTGATTGTTACACTTCCGTCGAATTCGATGATTTCATCGGCCCGGTCTGGCGGGACGTGGTAGTCGATTGTTTGCTCGAAGTAATCGATGTGGTGGTCTGGAAATTCGTGGTCGGCACCGTCTGGGCGGAGGACTGACCGTTTCCATGGCCCATTGTTGTACCAGAGCAATCGGTTGGGTGTGACCTCGTCCGGTGTGCCATATTTGTCGATGACCGTTTCTGCGACGTCTGTAGGGTCGTCATCCCATGTTTCCAGGATGTCCTTGAGGCTGTCGGATGTGCTGATGGTTTGGTTCATGATGGGACACACTCCCTTAATTTGTTCTATTTGAAAGGTCAAAAGAGCTGGTGTGGTACAACCCACACCCAGGGCACCAGATGCCAACCAATCCCCGGAGAGTGCGGCCGCAATGTGAAGCTACGATTGCCAGAACGTTCGGGTAAACAAGACCAAGACGGGGATAATCTCGATACGTCCGATCCACATGAGGAGGATCATAGCCATCTTCGTTGTCGGCGGAAAGCTATGGTAGCTTTCATACGGGCCAGCCAACCCGAACCCAGGACCGATATTCAAAAACGTCGCCGCGGAGGCGCCCATCGCTTCGAACTCCGAGACCTCAAGTCCGATTCGTGCGGCATCGGCAACGATGAAGACAGTGAGCAGGAAAAACATGATTAAACTCAAGAGGACGAATCCGTAGACATCCCGGATTGATTCTTCATCGATCGGTTCACCGCTGAGCCGGAGCGGCCGGATTGCGGATGGTTGGATGACGGTGTACAACTCTCTGCGTAATGCTTTCCCGACGATCAGCCAGCGCTGTAGTTTAATGGAACATGTCGTGCTCCCGACCATCCCACCGAAGAACATGCAGGCAAACAGGACGTGTTTTGCCGCTGGTGACCAGTGGTCGAAATTGACGCTCGCATACCCGGTTGTGGTCAGAATCGAGATGGTGTTGAACAATGAATGACGGACCGTCCCCGAGGCCCCGAGATTCACAGTTGGATCCCGCCAGAGTGCGGCGGCAATAAGGCCGGCAGCCGCCAAAATGACGCCAACGTAGAACAGAAATTCCTCGTTTTTGAGGAATTCGAACGGGTCGTCGGTGAGCATGAGGAAGAGTAACACGAAGCTGGTGGCGCCAACGAACATCGAGCCGATGAGCACCCACTGGACGAGCGGGACAAAGGCTCCGCCGCTCGCTGGCTCAGGTGAAAATCCGGCAGTCGAAACCGAGGTGAGTGCATGAGCGATGGCATTATAGAGATCCATATTCGGGGCGATGCCAGCGAGATGGAGGCCATACAGCACCGCGATAACCATCACGGTAATGCCCGTGTACAGCGACAGGAGGATACGGGCTGTTTTCGCAAGTCGTGGTGTGAGGCGGCTCAAGGTCTCCGTCCAGGTTTCACTTTCGAGAAGCTGCGCTCCACCAACATTTGCCGTCGAGAGGACCACTGTGGCGGCAATGAGAATCCCGAGGCCGCCGAGCCACTGGATGACCTGCCGCCACATCATGAGCGACCGCGAATGCACATCGAACGCAAGTATGACTGTTGCACCTGTCGTCGTGATTCCACTCATCGACTCAAACAACGCATTGAGCGGATGGGCTGTCGTCCCACTCCCGGCCAGGATAAAGGGAATAGCGCCAACAACCGCTACAAGGAACCAGCTGAGCGCAACGGCCAGGAACGCCTCCCGAATATACATCTCATCGTCGGTACCCACGAGATACAAACTTGACCCGAGAACCACCGTGATCGCAATCGTAATTAGGAACGGCATGAGAGGTTCGCCGTAGATGACGGCCACACCGACTGGGAACGCCAACGGGATGGCTAGGTACAACATGATTGTGCCCACCAGGCCAATACTGACGCGCCAGGCAACCCGGACGCTCACACGACTGGCCTCCCATCGAAACTTCCGGACGTCACCATAGCGTTACGACACCTGTCGGCAAGAGCACCTGTAATACCTTCCATCTCGACGGTCAGACGGCTCCAATCAACGGTGAATCTGCTTGGAGAATCCGCATGAAGCCAGATAACAGCGCCAAATGGCGCTTCAAGGAGGTGCAGATGCTGGGGGTGATCGATCAGGACGTATCGTCGGACTCAATGAGGCCTTCACGGACGAACGTGACGGGACAGGGCGCGTTCATCATCAACCGATGGGCCGTACTTCCGAATACAGCTTTCCCGGTCGGTGATCGCCGACGACCGCTGATAAACAACATGTCAGTATCCGTTTGTTCGACCGCGTGAATGATTCGATCCGTAGTTGTCCCGATTTCCCCGCGGATCCGATAATCAATCTGTTCGCGTTCGAATACATCTGCAAGGCTATTAATGCTCTGCAAGCGAGTAGCGAGCGTGTGGGCCGGCGGGGGATTCTCGGGATCATATCCGGCTTCTGCTACCCCCTCATCGTATGCTTCCTGGGAGAATACATGCAGCAAAACAACGGTCGCATCCAGCGGCCCGGCAATATCGCCGACAGTCGTCGATAATGTCCCCACTCGGGAGTCAGCATCCGGCCCGACGGCTAACGTGAGCGTCTCCACAGCCATACGCCGTATCTAGTGGCAGAAAGTAAAACAATCGGGTTCCATCGCAAAATAGCATGTATTTTCAGGGCCACCGGCGAACGCTGCATTGAGTCGATGGTAGGGGAGGAGCCTGAGACCGAGATTGAATCCGTCCGGGATGCGGTGGAACGATCACGAAGCGGTGCTCCGGCCGTCGGCGAGGTCGTCCGTGATCGGTTTGAAACGGATGAAGTCTTTCAACGGATCATCGCGGCCGCTGACGAAGAAATCGACACCGGGACTCGCGAGTTGTTTTTCAGCGGATTAGCAGGCGGGTTTGCTATCACGCTGACGTTCCTCGTGTATGCTTCATTGACGGCCAAGACCAACGGCGATCCCATCGTGAGCACACTCCTGTATCCGATTGGGTTCGTCTACATCATTCTTGGCGGCTATCAATTATACACCGAGAACACGCTCCCACCAGTAGCACTTGTGTTAGAGCGGCTCGCAAGCCTCCCTGCGCTGCTCAGGACCTGGGTCGTCGTGCTTGTCGGGAATTTCGCCGGCGGGGCTTTTGGCGCACTCATCCTGGCCTATACCGGCGTGTTCTCACCTGATGCCGCCGCGGCAGGGATCGCACTCTCGATGGAGGGCATTGAGACACCGTGGTGGGATTTATTCTTCAAGGGTGGCGTCGCCGGATTGGTTGTTGCCGGCGTTGTCTGGCTTGACTTCGCCGCCCGCGACACCATCTCCCGATTCGTGTTAGTCTATCTGGCATTCCTCGTCATTCCACTGGGGAACTTATTCCACGTGGTCGTCTCATTCACGGAACTAATGTACTTGGTCTTCCTTGGAGAGACAGCGATCCTCACCGGAGTGACCGGATTTATCCTCCCCGTCCTCTTGGGGAACACGCTCGGAGGCGTCCTCTTGGTAACGGTGGTGAACTACTTCCAAACAACAGAGCGGCGCCTTGAACACGCCCGGCATGACGGTGCCGAACGACAACTCTCGATCCGCGAATGGCTCGGCGGCAGCAGCATTGGTCGAACCTATGTCCCCGCTGACAAAGAATATACGCGGCAGCGTCGACGGGGCGGACGCGAAGACGAAGATTAATCACCGGATGACGGTCACCGGACATGGCGCCCGGCGAACAACTTCCTCAGCAACACTCCCCAAAAGTAGCCGCTTGACTCCACTCTTCCCGGTACTCCCAATCACGATATGATCCACCCCTTCGTCGGTGGCATACTCAACGATGGTTTTCGCCGGATGACCCGGCAGACATTTCGTATCGATCGCCGAATCACGCTCAGCAGCCAGCGATTCGACACGATCAAGGATCGCCTCGGCGTCCGCTGTTGCCTGCTCTCGAGCGGATGCAAAGTCGCCGTGTGACGCATATTTCCCGATTTCTGTCATTACATGCAGCGCTGTGATATCTGCTGTGGGAAACTGGTCGATGACGTAAATGAGTGCATCGTCGGCCGGTTCGGAGCCATCGACGGGTACCAGGATCTGCGGCATATACGATGCTATGATATCAGCAGTGATACCGGTGGTGATACCTCATCGGGGCTCCCTTTTCAGTCAAGGCGATGGGAATGGCCGACGTAGAGTACCGGGGCATTGATCGACAGGAGGATGAGGATGAGAGCCCACTCAGTCGAGTTGTCGATACCGGTGAGTAGCATCCCCAAGATTACGAACGGGAGCGCGACTCCGGTCCAGAAGGCTCCGCCGCGGAGAGCCTTCTGTAGCATTGCGAAAACAGATGGCCAGAGGGCCGTGTGTTCGCCGCGCGTCGAACGGTCATCACTTTCGCGTCGATTCGGCGTTGCCATGAAACGGTGTCCATGCATACGTCTGCGGTGACGATGTCTTGTAATAGACCGGCTAACAGGGCACGGCCAGTCCCAGAAGGATGGTCACAGACAAGATTGAAAACGGGTTCAAGCTCGAGTCTCCCTGAGAGTCGTTGTCGAACCATCGCGGGACTCGCTCATCATGCGAGGGGACAGGGGTGGAAATGATGCTGGGGGTTATTCACAACGTGAAAATCATCATATTACACTATATATTGTGGAAACAAAGATATGGGTATGGCTGAATTGCATTGTACAAACTGTGGGAATCCGGCATCAGATACGTATAATCTCTTACTCCGATGCCGGAGTCACGCCGAAGTCCCGCTCTGTGACCCCTGCCACGAAGCGATCCAGGCCGAAATCCAGGCCGGGGCCTAAGTGAGGTAACGACCGAACTATGAATAGAGCCATTCACGTCCTCCATGTCGATGACAACGCCGCCTTCCGAGACCTAACAGCCGGGTTCCTCGAACGTGTCTCCGACCATATCAGAGTCCACAGCATCGCTGACCCAACAGCAGTCCTCAACACCCTCGATGTCGACTTAATCGACTGCGTCGTGAGTGACTACAAGATGCCGGAGATGAATGGGATCGAGCTCTGTTGGGACGTCCGAGTCACCCACCCTGACCTCCCATTTTTCCTGTTCACGAGTTACAACGACACAGACATCATCGACCAAGCCGAAGCTGCTGGTGCTACCGCCTATCTCGAGAAGGAACCCGGCATCGATCAATACACCGTCCTCGCCAACCACATCACGACCACAGTCGACACCTATCGACACCCGGAATCAGTCGACGCCGCAAACTCGCCGGCGCCCACCGCAGGGAGCGCACAAAATCCCGTCGCTGTCTCCGATGAACGGGTTAACGAGCACCATCACGTGGAGCCACAGCCAGAACTCACCTTCAAACATATCCAATATTGAACCCGGCAGTAAACCAGGGGGTATAGCCAGGAGTCAGGATCCACTCCGGGTGCCGCAGGCTAACGAGCGGGTTCACGAGATCCGCATTCACAGAACCGAGCGATACTGAGGTCGGCATCAAGATCAGCGAGGGATTCATACGGCCGATCAACGATAATGTTGCCAGCCCGTTGTTTGCCCACGGTTGGGAGCATCCGGAGTTCAGCTAATGAGGCCGTATTGACATCAAGTGGGTATGGGACGCCCGACACCGAGCGATACCCGTGATCGGTAATCACAACGTCAAGTGTCTGGCCGAGGTCGTGTTCGCCGGGGATGCCGACGAGGAGTGCATAGGTGCCAAGTTGCCGGCCAAACGTTTTCCCATCTTGATGATATTCAAGGTAGACATCTGGTAACACTGTTCCCGCTGGTGCAACACGCTGCAACATCGGATTATCGATATTCTGCCGGACATCTCGTTTGTACGCCTTGAATTGCCGTCGGTGTGCATCGGCAATGTCAGCACCAGTCTCGGCCATCTCAGTGCCCTCGAACGCCATCACTTGCCGGATATTAATGCGTCTCAACATCAAGCCGGCGTCATAGACATCATGGAGGAACTGTTTATTGGACTCGAACGTCTCGGCTCGCTCACCGGCCAACCCGTGCACGAAGTTAATTCCCGGTAAGAGTTTGGGGAGACGAGTTGCATCAGGATCGACTGATGCCCCGCAGCCGGGTGACTCTCCAGGCCGCCAGCCGCCTTCCTCGTTCACAATCCGGACAGCCTCCAAACACTCATCGGCCGTCACCAAGAGATTGTTCCGCTCCTGGACGACAGGATCAGCCGACTCAAGGCCGAACGCGGCAGTATCACCGGGAGTATTGTGCGTGGCAATAATCCGGACGCCTTCTCGAGCCTTTTCTGGATACTCGATAATTGTGACCGGGTTCATATTGTCGAGATGTAACGTCTCGAGATCAGGGCATACCTCCCGGATACCCGCGTAGAGGGCACGGAGTGCCTCCGGATTGGGGGCTTCGCCGTCGCCGCCATACGCGAGAATATCTGCTTGTCGCCCAAGCCGGAAATGCCTCGCACCGTGATCAGCCAGCTGGTCGACTTCCTCAACGACTGACCTCGGCGTTCTGAAGGACGGATCGCCGTAAAGCGGTTCTGTACAGAAGGAACATCGGTAGGGACAGCCGCGTGATGTCTCAAGTTCACAGATGAGATAGTCGGAATGGCCAGGGTGTTGTTCGATGATGAACGCGCCTTTCGACGCCCAGCGATCGAGTTCCGTGTTGTCCCGGTAGCGGTCGCCGAATCCTTCCAGGCCGTTCTGGATGAGATCGTACACTGCGGCCTCGATATCTGCAAGAGCAAAGAAATCGTAATCCAGGTTCTGTCTCGTCGTTTCTGTGGCGCCTTCGTTTGCCTCGCCAACGCCAAACCGGAGGGGGCCGCCCATGATAGATGTGCCGTCGGCGGTCCACGCCAGCTCCTTGACCTCGTCAGGTTCGGCCGGAGTCCCCCCGACATACTTCCCAGGGACGGTCATCCCGCCAACATAAATAAAGAGATCCGCTGACGCGACATCCTGCCACCGACGCCGATTCTCGCGGAGCTCATCAATCGTATGATACGTGATGGACGCAGGAGGCACGCCCGCATCAACGGCTGCCCCGGCAGTAAACCGAGGATACGTCGAGATGTACGGCGGGACACCGAAATGTGCTGGCTCATCGACATACCCATCGACGAGCGTAACCGCCAAATCCTGCGGATCGTCCATACACGAGTCATCGTGTCCAAGCAGTAAAACGGATACGGCTCACCCTGACAGCTCAGGAAGCCACCAGCACCCGGTCTCACATCGAAGAAGTCACGGAAATCAACTAGGGGATTGAATATTTCTCGGCCCTACGTGAACGTATGCCGAAAACGCTTGAGGTGAAATGTCCTGACGTGGACTGTGAGTTAGATATGTTTGAGTTACACTATACGTACGCCATGCCTGACGGAACAGGAGCCGACGCATTTTCCTGCCCATACTGTGGCGGGTCCGTCGAAGAAATCGTGGTATGAAGCCAACGAGTTCCCTGAGCCCCCCAGATCAGACGCAACCACAGGGTAGCACTGCGGCTAACCCACGTTGACTTCATGAGTCAATACAGGAGAGAGTACTTACGCGTCATACTCTGGGTGAACAAATCGGTTGAGTCCTTTCCGCCATAAGGACGGGAACCATTGGATTAGTGATATCCCGAGTTTTGTTTGCCAATCGGGGGTCACAACGGGCCCGGTCGATTCGATCTTGTCTGCGAATTTACGGCCAACCTCTGCCGGATCGTTCATGAGCCAATCGGGGTAGCCAAGAGCAGCTGACATCTGGGTATTAGTGATCGGCGGCTGCATCACGGTAAACGAAATCGGCTCATCCTGTAATTCCAACCGGAGCGAGCGAGTGAATGCCTCAATTGCACCTTTTGTCGAGGCGTACCCGGTGAGGCCGGGATGGCCGACGAGCCCGGTCGCAGACCCGACATTATGGATGATGCCGTCGTCTCGGGCTCGCATATGTGGGAGAACAGCCCTGATTGTGCGGCGGTATCCGTAGTAGTTGACATCAAACTCACGGCGTGTATCGGCGAGGGTTTGATCGTCGAACAGCGCCACAGTCGCGATTGCCGCATTGTTCACCAAGATATCGATCCGGTCCCACTCGTCGATAACCCCGTCAATCGCAGCTGTCACGTCCTCCGTATTTCCGACATCACATCGATAACTTGCAACGCGGCCAGGAGCTGCGTCTCGGAGTGCGTCAATGTTCGTTGTCTGAATATCGAGCCCGGCAACACGATACGTATCCCGGGGGAGTGCTGCCAAGATATGATAACCAATGCCCTCATTTGCGCCGGTGATGACAACGACCTGGTCGTCCCTTTGAGAACTCATAGTATTCGTTAATCCAGCCATATGAAATAAACGCATTCACAAGGTTGAATCTATATGAATCACGGGGAAGAAAATTGCCATCGCCTGGAACTATGATATTGGTGTCAAAACGGCTATTACAGCGACGCCACACATAGTGTATACGGTGATGTCTATGGGCGTCGGTCGGCCTGGCTTCATGCTCCGAGAAGAACTACATACATGATTCGAAAAGTGGGTGAAACAATCGGTCGAGCGGTATTAGACGGAATCGGGCGGGCAGCTAGTCGTGTTCAAGAACGAAAAGGCCTGCCAGCCGACCTTCTCGAAAGCGATGCCGCCTATCTCGTCGTCTTCGATGCACCGGGAGCGAATGCGAACGATGTCCAGGTTCGATTCGAAGGGAATCGGTTAACTGTCCAGATCGAGCGATACCGCCAGTTCTATGATGACTTTGAGATGCGGTTTCCCGGCCGCGGGCTGGGCCTCACCGGGAGCATCACGCTCCCAGAGGAGGCCGATGTCACCCCGGAAGATGCAGATGCGACTATTACGAACAATGGAACGCTTGAAATCCTGATTCCCAAAGCTGATACCGATGTGGCGGTCGTCACCGACGCTGAATCAGACTCTGAGGCTGCATCCACAGCCGAACCAGATCGAGCAGACACGTCAGCCCGATCCGCGAGTGACCACACCGGCGATGTTGCCGAAACATCTCCCGAGGCGACCGACGAAACGTCGACAGACGCCTAGCAAAGCCTAACACGGGTACCGACTTTACCGGCCTTCGAAACCCACGCGACATACCAGGGGTGTCAAATAAGACGCGTAGCACTCAATGACGCTTTCACGACAGGGAACTCGCCGTGAGAGTGAGGTCGATGGCCGGGTGTTCCGGCGGTAGGATTGACGTGAGTCAGGGTGACTGTTGGCTTTCGGGTCCGGTGGCAGGGTATGCAACGATATGGGAGACACCAGCGTCTCGGAGGGTGGTGATACGTCGCTGTATCGTATCGATGTCGCCAACGAGGGCATAGTCTGGTGCTGCTTTCAAGAGTGTCTCTCTGACACGGCCTGACGCGGCTGCATGCACTGGTGTGGCCTCCGGGATGGCTGCGCGGACCGGATCTCGTCGGGCGATATACCTACCGATGGCGTCTAACACGCCATCTGGATCGGTGGTGAGGACAGTTGGGGCATACACGGCGATATCACCGTCGAACCCGGAGTCGCGAAGCTGGCGGACGTCCGTGGCGGTCGACGGGCCGAGGATTTCGAATTGTGTCCCTCCGATTGAACGGGCGAGGGGTTCGATACCCTCAGTCCCAACCCAGGCGTTTGGCGCCTGCTTGCGGGCAGCCTTCAGCCGTGGCGCAATCGCGCGTTGCAGTTCTTGGTCTGTGAGATAGGCGGGGTTTCCGGCAACCAAGACACGGGTGGTGTTCGCTGGGAGGTCTGCGAGTAATCTATCATCTCCGAGGGGGTCGTATCCATCGACGCGGACTGGTGTGGTCACGAAGAGATCGTGGGAATCAGCCACGACGGCCAGTGTTGCGGCAGCCGGGATATGTTCGTTGCCCTCGTAGTCGACGATGACTCTGTCGATATCGAGATCCAGTACCGTTGTGAGTTCAGATTCTGCTGGTTTCACAGCGACGGCATCAATGTCGTGATGGAGTGATGTCTCAGCTAACATGCACGTCTCGGCCGGCTGCGGACGGTCACCCTCTCCTCCATGCGGTGTAGATCGAGTGTCTCACTGAAAGCAATATCGTTCTCACTCGTTTGACCGGTGTGATGAGAATGGTGGGTCATGATCGGTCAAGGGACGTCGTCTGTTCGGCGACGGCGATGAGTGTTGTCCAGGTGTTGAGACCAGCACGGAGTGCACTCAGGTCTGTTGCGGAAATCTCAACGGTGACAGCGGCGTCGTCTTGGGTGACGGTTGCGTGCGACCGGTCGTCAGCAATTTCGCCGGTTTCCTGTTGGACTGCAGTGGCGATGACAGTGGCTTTCGAGGCTGTTTCATATGTGAAAATTAATTCTGCCGTATGGGCGGCCGGAGGCATGGCCTGGTGGCGTTATTCGACGTCGACTTCTTTGATGTCGCGACTGCGTTCTTTGAGGAGGACGCGATGCCCACAATACGGACAGCGGACACCGCCGTATTCATCCAGTTCGACGTCGCGCTTACAGCGTGAACATTTGTAGCTCATGGGGAATCACTGCTCTTCATCGCCCAACGCGGCGCGGAGGGATCGTGTCACAGATTTCCCGGCGGGTGTCTGGGGGCGATAAGCACCGCCAGTGAATTTCTCACCAGTTTCTTCGTTCACCCAGATCCCTGTGCCCTCCCGCTTAACTGCATCGCCGTCAACTGAGGCATTCCCTGTTTCAGCCTCAATTTCCGCGACGCGGCGCCGTGCGACCCGGCCATAGCGAGCCCCGAATCGGCCAGCACTCCCGGTCTTTCCTGTATTAGCCATAGTGACATCTAGTCGGCTGAGGGCACTGATAAACCCCACGTTTTGATATGCCCTAGCGACTGGGGCAACAGTGCTATCCGTCCAGATACCCCATCGTGAGTTATGGAAGGGACCGAGACTGCGACTCGGCTGGTAGTCTCGTATCCAGCTGACCTCAGCGACTGGGGCCGATACCAGGTTGAGAAACCCGCGTTTCAGGCATTCATCCGGAAAACCTGGAGTGACATCGAAGAAGGCGATATCTTTGAAGAGTTCGTGGGTGTTGGGTGTTGTGGCGACACACTCGATGTCCCTCTCCGTGTTGAGACCCTTGATGATGGCCGCCAACTCGGGGATGAGACACCCATTGAATTTGTCGAACGTGCGGCAAGCGGGATCGATGGCTGCTGGCGTGTACAAAGCGCCGGGGGGCCTCGGAGGTAACCAAGCGGCGCCACCCCGGTGTCACTTGGGCACGCATGCGAGCGCGTCACCTCTCGGTGAATTCAGCGTCTGCCAGTGCATCATTGAGATCGGCAGCCACCTGGTTACCGCCGTCGCGGTCGTGGGCGGTGGTCACGACTCGATTCTCTTGGACACTCGAGCCATCACGGAGCAACAATCGAACGTTCCCGTGTTGATCAGGCCGCGTTGCTTTGGCTCGCACACCTGATTGAGAGCCGGTGCCGCTGGCATCAATCGGGCCAGGAATGATTTTCTTCACATTCGGGTGTGCAGCAACGGTTTTGAGGGCCTGACGGCCATCACGCCCGCCGATCAGCGTTGAGTGACTCCCCCCTAATTTCTCTGCCAGCGTTGCCTCAACGACCGCCAACGGCGAATCGTCGTCATCGTTCCGGACGGCGTCGACAGGATCGTCGCTGACAACCCGAGAGATCGAGTAATGGAGGTCGGCGCGGATCGCCTGTAATATCGAGTGATCACCGGCAGCATAGACCGCGTCAGGACGTTTCCGTCGGACTTCATCGATGATTCGGCCGGCATAGTTCCGGCGCTCCGTTGGCACCCACCGTTCATTGGATTCTGGCACGGTCGTGATCGTGCGTTCAGCAACGATATCGCCGTCGTATAAACAGGTCACGGTCGCTCGTTCGCGGTCGCATTCAATGATGACGGTGTCGGTATTGGTGGTCTGACAGACCAGACAATAATCACCGGGGCGTGCAAGCGGACTTGCACAACACCGACACTGCATACACGCGGAGATGAGATGGACGCCGATAAACAAGGCGATTCACGCCTAGGTCCGCCCCACAGCACGTGGAGACACGCTCAACCGGGGGTGCGTAGCGGCGGGACAGACGAGAGAACAACGGGGTTAATGGAGTGCATCGGGCGGTTGCTTGAGATATTCGCGGGCGACAATCGTTGCGTAACTGCCCTTTGGAAGGGTAAACGTCAATACCATTGGGTCGTCCTGGATCTCGATGGCTGTTGTGGCCCTGATTGCTCGCTGCGTCCCGGTTGAGTTGAATTCACCAGGAAGATCGAAATCCGGGGGTTGAATCCCTGCATCGGCTAAGACAGCTTGTAGAATCTCGCGTGGTTCGCCGTGCCCGAATTCGGTATCGGTCCCGATCAAGGGCGCAGTTACGAATGCGCGGCCACGGTCGCAGTGGCGTGCCACAGTGTCAACGCGATCCGCATCGACAGGTTGACTGCGGTCGGGGGTTGGGAGGCCGGTGTCATCGGCAAAGCAGACTACATCGCCTGGTACGGGACGGCCGAATGGCAATCCACGGGTCAGGCGTTCCGATAGAATCCGGTTGAAGAGGTAGGATTGGGCGGCGTGAACGAAGAGCCGCTGGAGATTACTTGGCAGTTGTTCGAGGGCTGCGCGGAAATCCTGTGGTGAGCTATCGCTGTCGGCGAGTCGAGCAGCGATTGCGCGTTCATACTGTAACTGCGATGGAAGGATGTCGATGGCGTCCGCCCAATCGCGGTGTTCGTCAATCGTCGTGCGGGCTTGGCGGGTCGCCGGGGGTTCCCGGTCGCTGGTGTGACAGATATATCGGATTGCGGCAGTTTCCCAGTCGCCGTTGAGGATATCGAGACCAACGCGGTGTGTGATGTGGCGTTTTGACCCGAAGCGTTGTTGCCCGAAGAAGTTGGGGACAGCAATTTCGTCAGTTGCTATCGATTCGGTCGACGGAGACGTGTCGGCGGTGAATGCCTGGAGGTCGGCAGTGATAGCTGCGGTCTGCGCTGGACGGTCGGCGTCGCGCACGCGGAGTTCGAACTCATTGCCGCGTAAGTCACCAAAGAGGACAGGGCGTCCCGCTCGGCCAACAATCTCAATTGAGGTCTCGGGAAGCGAGGGAAGGTCATTGCTCGGGAGGTCCACAGAGAACAATTGGGTGGTGATTGCATGTTTGTCCTTCGTCCCGGCCCAAGAGACTCGCTCACGACTAATCCCGAGTTTACTGGACAGGGCTGACGCAAAATCATTGGTGTCCCATCCGTGGAGCGTCGCGCGGAACAGGAGGTGGGGATAAGAACCAGTGTCGGCATCAACCGGTTGAATCGCAGCAGCAAATGCCTCCTGTTCTCGAACGCGGAAGTCACTGGGTTCATCCCGTAGATATCCCCCGACGCCGTCTGACGGTGAGACATAATAGCGGATGCCCACAGCTTGTTCAAGTTGATGGGACTCCCGCATGTCTCCCGGTCACGCGGGTGTCCCTAAAACCTCTTGCATTCATGAGATACCACCGAGTCGCGACAAGTCCCACCCTGGATTACTTGAGGAACCACATGGAGCGATGTGGGAAGTAGCTCGGATCGAGTGGGGGGTGCCTTCGCTCATCTCATGGGTGAGGTAACCAGATTCGGCTAGATTTCGGTGATACATGGGTGGTGTGGGGTGAAGCGACCGAAGGAGTAACCAGGCTCGAACCCCTCGTCTCGATAATGAGTCAACAGACCGAGGGGCTGGATGTCGACCGTCTCCGTGAGGATTTCCCGGTCCTCCAACGAGAGGTCAACGGGACGGATCTGGTGTATCTCGATAATGCGGCGACGACACAATCGCCTCGACAAGTCGTCGAAACCATCACAGAGTATTACTATAATTATAATGCCAACGTTCATCGCGGGCTCCACCAGTTGAGCCAGGAAGCCTCTGAAGCCTACGAAGCTGCTCACGACCGCGTCGCCGAGTTCATCGGGGCAACCGGCGGCCGGAAGGAAGTTATTTTCACGAAAAACACGACGGAAGCGATTAATTTAGTCGCGTACGCGTGGGGACTGAATGAACTTGAACCAGGTGATGAGATAGTGCTCACGGAGATGGAGCATCATTCCTCGTTGGTTACCTGGCAACAAATTGCGAAACGGACAGGTGCGGACTGTAGATATATCCCGGTCACGGCGGAGGGACGCCTCGACATGGCGGAGGCACGAGACCTCATTACGGACGACACGCAGCTGGTGGCAGCCGTCCATGTGTCGAATACGCTCGGGACGATCAATCCGGTAGCGACATTAGCCGACATCGCCCACGACCATAACGCCTACCTCTTCGTCGATGGCGCCCAATCGGTGCCAAACCGACCCGTTGATGTCGAAGCGATTGATGCGGATTTCTTGGCATTCTCGGGACACAAAATGTGTGCGCCGACCGGGATTGGGGTCCTCTACGGGAAACAAGCCCTCCTCGAGGGCATGGAGCCGTACCTCTATGGAGGCGAGATGATCCTGAAAGTGACGTTTGAGGACGCAACGTGGAATGAACTCCCCTGGAAGTACGAAGCTGGAACACCGGTCATCAGCCAAGGTATTGCGCTTGCGGCTGCCTGCGATTACCTCGACGATATCGGGATGGAGAATATTGCGCGCCACGAAGCAGGCCTCGCCGACTATGCCTACGACCGGCTTTCGGCATGGGACGACATCGAGGTGTATGGTCCCCCCGGGGATGACCGAGGTGGGCTAGTTGCGTTTAACCTCGAAGATGTCCATGCCCATGACCTCTCTTCGATACTGAACGACAGCGGCGTCGCGATCAGAGCCGGAGACCACTGCACACAGCCGTTACACGACGTCCTCGGTGAAGCTGCCTCCGCCCGAGCCTCCTTCTATCTCTATAACACAAAGGAGGAAGTCGATCAATTAATTGACGCGATTGACGACGCCCGTCAATTGTTCGCTTAGGCCAGCAACCGAGCAACCCGCCACGAGCGGCTGCCGGCCACCGAAGTACCACTCGAAGCATACCGCTCTCCGTGGCCGTCACAAACGGTGAAAACCGGCTTAGACGAGGTATCTCACGAACGCCAGGGCGGGGTGAGATACAGATTTAACGCCAAACCAGCATTGGTGAATCGGTGGGCGAAAGCGGTACTGGCTCTGGTTTTTATCGCCGGGGACAGTGGCTGCTTAGACGTGATTGTGGCCTGCGGTATCGGGCGTCTGTCCCCATCTAACAGAGCTATCTCGTCCGACGGACCCGGTATGCGATTGACTGCGGAGTCCTGGTCGTGATTACCAACTGGTAGGTGCTGGGGCCAGCATGAAACCAGTTCCGCGCCAAGGGAGGATATGGGCACGATGACGCTTACCGAGGACGACGAGGTCCTCCTGGCGGAACTCACGAACGGACCGTTGACGAGCAGGGAGCTCGCTGAGACGATTGGAATTGAACCAGCCACCATCGAGGAACGATTAGCGGACCTCCTGGACAATGGTCTTGTCACCCGTATCGATGAGAGCACATATACTATTACTCACAGTGGCGTCCGAGCAGTGGCAGCCCCAGCGACCGGTGAAGCAGATGACCGGATTGACATTCCGTCTTCGATCGAACAGCAGCTGGCGTCGTTCGAGCTCCAACCCGCCGAGGAAGATGCGGTTCGGGCCGCCGTTGCATTTCTCCAGTATTGGGGGACGGCCCATCCAAGCGAAATCATCGATGCCATCTACAGCGAACATCCAGCTGGCTACGAGAGCGCCGTCGAATGGTGGAATGCCTGTGTCGCCGATATCCTCGCCAGACTACCGTCCGTAGAGGCACCGGAGCGTGACGCTGAATCGTGGAAATACACCGAGCCGGCAGGGATCGAGACAGAGACAGCAGACGGACGAGTAGCCGCTGGGACCGACCTGCCCGTACAGCCGAGTGTGAAGTTTACCCTCGAAGGGATGGAGCTTCAAGATGCTGAACGATCGGCGATTCTCGCAGCGTTTACCGGACTCCTTCAGGCCGGTGAAGCCACCGAACGCGAACTCCAAGAAGCTGCGTACCCCAACAATGACGCGGGGTATGCATCGATGGCAGAGTGGTGGGATGCAGTGGTTGCCGACGCTCTCGCATCACTCCCAGGTGTCATCCCTCCAGGGACTGATGGCGGAACATGGGAATACCACGTATCGTCTGGAACCAACTCGTGACACGGCACCGACGACGACAGTCTCAAGTCAGCGTGCAGCGCCCCGATATTCGACGTCATATACACGCCAGAAGATGAGTGCACTGGCTGCGAGGAGTGTCGCGAGATTCACGTAATGAGGGCCTGATACGGCTGCAGCTGCGGCAAGTAGCCCGAGCGCACCAATGCAGACTTCGAGGGTGGTCCCGGGGGTGAAGTCGGTGAGGAAATCGGCCATCGTGCCGACCCCGGCGGTCGCCCCGCCGAGGAAGGCAAACCCGTAGACGCCCGCCGGTTGCCCACGAATGTAGGCGGTGGTTGCGGCAAGCAAGCACGCCGCCGCCGCAAAGGCCAGCAGGATACCGTCATCAGAGATCCGAGCGAATGGGACCGACGGTGTGTCCTCGGATGCGGCCTCTGTGGAGGGCGACGGTGATGGCGCCGGTTGGGACTCCTGGGACAGAGAGCGGTCGGACGATTCATCCCGATCGGTAGGGGGCTTCGTCTGGCTCGATGACGACCCGGTATCCCCCGGCATACCTCAGGGTTCGGCGCCGGGTAGTATTCGACCTTGCGTTCTCGATATCTTGGTCGGGTGTCAATGAGTGGAAGCGGTAGTCCGACCGGTGGGCTTTTACTCGTGATTCTCTTTAGATTCGATAACAATGGGACCGGGCTCGGATATGTATCGGCAGCAAATCCTCGATCATTACAAGAATCCTCGAAATTATGGGGAGATTGAGGATGCGGATATCGAGCACGTCGGAGAGAACCCGATGTGTGGCGATACAATCAAGATGTTTGTCGTGTTGGCCGATGACCAGGAGACTATCGACCACGTCAGCTTCATCGGTGACGGCTGTGCGATTAGTCAAGCGTCGGCGAGTATGCTGTCGGGAGAACTCCAAGGGATGGCGATCGATGACGTCCGTGACATGGACCGGGATGATGTCATTGACCTTCTCGGAGTTGACCTCAGCCCGATGCGGATTAAATGTGCTGTCCTCGCCGAAAAAGTCGCACAAGACGGGATTGCAATCTATGAGGGCGACGAGGAAATCGAGGCCACCACGACAGAGTGATCACGACGGACGACGGTACAGAAGCCCGCAGCTTTTTGGTGTGAGAGAGTCTACCATACAGTATGGGTGTCGAACAGGAAAACCGACGTGTTCGGTTTGGACAAACCGTGTACGACAATACCGGTGAAGAATTAGGCCGTGTACGAGGATTCGACGACAACGGATTCTATGTCACGAACCACGAGGGCGTCTCAGTCATGTCGCAAGCAGAAAGCAAAGCCGGCGAAAAAACCTTACTCTGGCGGTGCGGCGAGTGTGGTGAGATCGGTGATATTGATGAGATCCCGCAACTCTGCCCGTCGTGTGGCGCGTCCGGTGAAAGCCTCCACTACATTGAAGAGGATTAGGCCGCAGAGCTGAACGAGGTGTCGTTTGGGTCATGGAGAGTCTGTGACCTACCTCTGCCGACTCGCCTGCTTTCGCTCGCTCCTTGAGATAAGAGGATTCCTGTGGCTACGACGCACGTTACAGCTACCGAGATGTCCACGGCGAGTCCAGTCTCCACAGGCATTTCTTCGGGGTGTCACACGTCTCGCCTGCTAAAGTAGAGTTTTTCTCTCAGGACCATTCATACCCTTGGTATGGATATCGTCGTCTTCGGTGCGGGGAGTTTGGGGAGTCTCATCGGCGGACTTCTGGCTAGTACTCACGATGTCACACTCGTGGGTCGGAATCCGCACATGGCGGTGATCGACGACGACGGGCTCCGCATGGAGGGCTGTGTAACACAGACAATAACTCCTACAGCCCGTGTTGAACCGCCCGATAGCGCGGATCTGGCGATTGTTTGCGTGAAAAGCTATGACACCCCGGACGCAGCAGCTGCCCTCGCAGATACTGACCTTCGTGTGGCGGTGTCTCTCCAAAACGGGATGGGGAATGAAGCCACGCTTGCCTCTCAGTTAGGCGGGACGGTGCTTGCCGGCACCTGTACGTATGGCGCTCTCCGGCCCGCTCCTGGTGTAGTCCGGTGTACTGGCATCGGCGAGGTCACCATCGGTGCCGCTGATGGGCCCGCACCACCGATTGCACACGATGTCGGTGTGGCGTTCACTGACGCCGGGATAGACGTGACAGTCACGGATGCTATGGCGCAGCACCTCTGGGAAAAACTGGCAGTGAACGCTGGTGTGAATACAACCACGGCGCTGGCTCGTCTGGAGAATGGAGCGCTTGCAGACGGAGAGGCGGCCGCGGTTGCGACCGCAGCCGCCCGTGAAACAGCCGCAGTCGCTCAAGCTGACGGCATAAATCTCACTGCTGATGCGGCCGAAGCGGCCCTACAGCGCGTCGTCGACGGAACGGCGCCGAATGTATCGTCGATGCATCAGGATATCCGTAACTGCCAGCGAACCGAGATCGACGCGATCGGTGGATTCGTGGTTACTTGTGCCGCCAACTACGGGATCGAGGTGCCCGTGATCCAGACGATGACACGACTCCTTCGCGCGTGGGAACACGGCCACGCTCTCCGTACCGATTAAGCATCCACCGCCCGTGCGGCCATGTTTCACCGACCCCTATTCGGAGGTTACTCCAGGTAGCCCAAGTCTTTGAGGCGTTCCGTCGCTGCCTCGTCCATCTCCGCGATGGCCTCGTCGGCGTCGGCGTCAACCGGGTCACCTTTGCTCCACGTGGCTGCAGACCGGGCTTCGAACCGTTCGAGTGCGGTTTTGATGTCTGCAATAACTGGATCGTCGCCCGTGACGGGGTCTGTCTCGCCGGGATCGGTATCTAATCGATAGGCTTCATCGGGGATGCGTTCGTTCCAGATGTATTTTCCATCCGGACGGCGGGCCGCGCGCATCCGCGAGTAGAACCGAGAATCCTGTGAGAGATCGATGCCTGCCGCTTGGGCTTTCGTTTCCAGTTGTTGAAGTTCGACTACGGGTCGGTGATACTCAATGAAGGCGTACTCACTGTCGGTGCCCGTGCGGTCATCGGCGAGCAACGAACGGGTTGGCGTGTATGGTCGGCCACCGATATCGCCGGGGACCTCTGTGGCAGCTCCCGTCTCGAGGATGGTATCATAGAGGTCGAGGAGTTCGACTTGGTCGTCACTCCGACCCGAATCCAGGCGTGGATGTTTCATGAGTAGAGGGACGTTGATGAGGTTGTCGTAAACCGCGAATTCATGGCCATAGAGGTCGTGTTCGCCGTGGAGTTCACCGTGGTCTGAACACACCACGACGACGGTGTCCTCCCATTGATCGGCTGCTCGCAGTCCAGTAAACAGTCGCTCAAGTTCAGCATCGATAAAATTAATTTCCGCGTCGTAGAGCCGACGGATATCCTTGAATTCTGCATCTGAGATGGTGCGGGCGCCAGAATTGAATTCCTTGGAGTTCTGGCAGACAGCCTGTGGGTCCACGCCTGCTGCAAAGGTATCACGGTGTGGTTGCGGCGGATAATACGGGAGATGGGCATCCATCAGGTTGATGAACACGAACCAGTTGTCATCGGGGCCTGCATGGGCGTCTGTAAACGAAAGGACGCGGTCGATGATCGCCGGAGTTTTCGAGTCCGATCGGTCACCGCGTGCGAGATATTCATGGATGTCATTCCCAACTTCGACAAGTCGGTCAGCTAGCCAACGAGCCCGGCTATCAGTCAGTCGTTGCCAGAGTGACGCTGCCAGCCCGGAGAAGACATTGCTCGGGAGAGCATCGAAGAAATTCGCTTGGTCGTCAAATCCCTGTGTTAACCGGGTATACGGTGTGATCCAGGCGTTTGAAGAGTAACATGCTGTCGAGTATCCGGCCTGAGAGAGGGCGTCTGCGAGCGTGCCGACATCCTGTTTGAGGTAAGGTGATTCTTGGGTGGCCGTGTGTTCAGCGGGATACAAGCCAGTGAACATCGAGGCATGGACCGGGAGTGTCCACGGCGCCTGCGCGACCGCTTCATCATACACGCGTGCTTCCTCAGCAAACGCCGCAAGCGTCGGTGTTGTCGGTCGATGATACCCGTATGGTGTCAGATGGTCTTTCCGGACGGTATCCATGACGACAAACAAGATATTCCGGCCGGACCGCTCACTCATACAATGTATTCCATGAGAGACGGCTATAAGCCCGGTGGTTACACCGCTATCACCGGCCACCATCTACAAGTACTGAGAGTTCGTGTCGCCGGTGGCTGTGCCGTGGCTCGGTGAATCGATACGGGGGTGATATACCGCAGAAGGGCGATAGATGGTGGATTCCCGGTGGTTAGAAGGGAGCGTCGGGGCCTTCGTCAGCCTCATCGGAGTCGTCACTGGTGTGGCCGGGGAACGATGGTGACATTTGGCCGCCGGCCATGCCTTCAGACCCACCGCTCATGCCGGTTTCGGCGTGGACAGTGTCGATCTCGGAGATTTCCTGGGTCATACGGCTCTTGATAGCCTGGATGGTCATCGGGGAAATGCCACATCCCGAGCACGCGCCACCCAGCATGATGGTGACTTCGCCTGTGTCACGGTCGAGATTCTGGATTGCGGCACTCCCGCCGTGCATCTGGATTTGTGGGAAGTTACGCCGCAGGAAGTTACTGATCCGTTCACGAAGGTCCTCGTCGGCGTCCGCGGATTCTGTACTCATGCTCGCGCCTATGTAGTGCAGCCGTATGAAGATTTGCCTCTGGAACGCTACCAGGACTGGACGACGACCAGTCATGGGAGTCGGTCAGGCGAGCGATCTGGTGGTGAGATCGACGGGAAGGGGTGCACTCTGGGTCACGCCGGGAGGCGGTGGCGTGTGACGGTCGGGAGACGAGTGTCTGACGGGTGTTTATAGGGATTCACCACGCCGTGAGTGGTATGCCGACGCGTCGTCAGGTGTTTGCTGCGACAGGGCTGGCTGTCGCAACCTCAGGCTGTATCAGTGTCCTCGGGGATGATACCCCGGAGGCGTCAGCACAGGCCGCTGAAAACCCCGAATCTGTCCGGTTAGAGGAACTTGCTGTGCAGAACAACCATGGTGAAGCCCATGAGGTGCAGCTGGCGGTGGAGGCCGATGGCGATGTTCTCCACCTCGGGACCTATGATTTAGACGGCGATGGGGTGAGTACCACGGTCGATGGAAATTGGAACCAGGAAGCTGACTCCTACCGGATTCATGCCCGGTTAGACGATGCCGAGATCCGGACCGCCGACGTCACAAACGGGATTAAGCCGGATGCGACGTGCGTCCGCGTGTTACTCCGGATCGACGAGACAGGGAATCTTGCGATCTGGAACGGCGCAGATTGTACGCGTTAAGTCTCGAAGACGCGTTCTAACTCTGACTCGATCTCGACGACGTACGCCTCCAATACCGCTTCGAATTTTTCCTCATCAACCATGACGCCGGTTAATCGACTGTATGGCTCGTCGGGTAGTTCTAGGTAGAATCCCTCTGTCTCGTCATAGAATGGTTCAGATTCATTCAGAATCTGCTGGTCAATCCCGTGAACCAGTGTTGAGTCATACTGGTCATTAATGCGGTTGAATGCGTTTTTGTACGCCTGTTGGAGTTGGGGGAAGAAGTCGACGTATTTCTGCTCCTCAAAGGTCTCAGCATCCATACCCGGGTATTCGACGGGCGGACCTAAAAGCCGGTCGAACAGAAGCGACTTGTGGGTCGCCGGTCTCCCAGCAACCATGTACCGGAGTGGCGCCTATGTCGCCGATTACGTAACGTCAACAACGCCCGACCAGATCCAGCCAAACGGCGTTGACCTCACATTGGCAGCAGTATACGAACAGAACCGTCCCGGTCGGATCAGCCGTGACGACAAAACGATCGGAGACCGACGCACCATCAGTCAGGCCGGGCAGGAATCCATGAATCCAGCACCTGCTGGTCAGGCGGGCACGTCTGGCCAGGGAGGCGTCTATCAGTTGGCACCGGGTGGTTTCATCGTCCAATATGGTGAAACTATTACTGTCCCCGACGGCCATATCGGGTTTATTCTGCCACGGTCGTCATTACTCAGGAACTCGTGTATGTTGAACACCGCGGTATGGGACGCCGGCTATGAGGGTCGTGGTGAAGGCCTCCTCCAGGTCCACCATGAAATCGAGATCGAGGCTGAAGCGCGGATCGGTCAATTCGTCCTTGCCGAGGCGAACCACGAGACGACCTATACCGGATCGTATCAGCACGAAAACCTGTGACCGTCCCGACAACGACCCCGGGATAAGTGTCAATAACCGCCCGCTCATCGTGATACCTCCTGGACTGACGGATAATGGTTCGGTGGCACGGAGCGGCGCGGTGGCGAGTGGCAGGCCACCCGCCACACACGGAGGGTTGCTTGTTCACGCTGTGGGTACTCTTAACAACCCGGGTATACCCTGCCCAATGGATTTGACCAATTGGTTTCATGTATATTGGTATACACGTGGACGGATCTCTCCGTATGCCCCGAAATACTGGTCGACGGCTGGTGATAGCGGTTGTGTGTTTCGGAGTCGTAGCAGCAGTGATTGGGGCGCCAGCCGGAGCTATCGGGTCCGGAGATGGAGATGCGGATAGTGATGGTAACGACAGGCTTAATACGGATATCCGGTCGGACGACACCAAAACGGGGGACCAACACGATCGCCAGTCTCGATGGTCGACGCATACCGAACGCCAACAGCATAATGAGACAGCAGACGAGGATGATCATGCCGCCGATCGAATCGTAGAGAAGATCACCTCACCTGGAGAACACACAGGCGAAGTTGAGGATGACGCATCCGAGGACCCATTGGTGACAGACGAAGTAGCGGCCGCTATCGAGGGGCCGATGGATATCCTTCAATCCGAGGTGACTCCACCTGAGGGTGCTGTTGCTCCTGAGGCGTGGGCAACGCATCGCCTCATTTCGGCATATGGCGTTGGTATCGATATTCAGCTCCCAGTGCCGGACGCAGATAACGATCCAGAGTTCACTGACGCCGACCCGCGTGACACCATCGCGACTCCGACAGCCCTGGGACAGACCCATGGCATGGATACCGGTTCCATGGGGTTGGACGATACCGATGATGGCTTGCAGTCGTCGAACGGTGACGAAAAGCCAGTGTCGGAAGATGAAAGCGGGTTTCCCGCCCCCGCTCCGCCAGGACCAGGTAGTGGTGCCGTAGTAGGGATCGGTGCCATTGCAGCTGGTGCCGTCGCTCGTAATACGTCGCTTATCGTCGGCCTGAGCCAAGGGAGCACGGGGTCGTCCAGCTTGTTGGCATCGATCGTCGATCGGCTCCGTCCGGTGTTTTTCCCGTTCCGCTATAGTCGGTATGATGATTCAGATCCGCTTGAACATGAGGCCCGGAAATGCGTGTATGATATTGTGATGCAGGCGCCGGGGTCGTATCTTTCTGAAGTCGCCACCGAAGCCGAACTGCCGCTGTCGACCACGCGTCATCACATGAAGATCCTGCAGCAAGAGGGCTTGGTGTCTGATGCGAAGCTCCGGGGGAAGCGCCGATATTATCCAGCCTATGCTGAAGGGATCGAGCTTGCTGCCGCATTGAATGATCAAGCTACGGCAAGTATCCTGCATGCCATCAATCGGCTTGGTGCCGTGTCTGTGAGTGATCTTGCCGACGAGTTAGGCCGCGATCCGAGTACGATCAGCCACCATCTGCAGCGACTCGAGGAAGATAACATCATTACACGTGAACGAGACGGCCGGTCGGTCGTGAGTCGGCTCTCAACGGACGCTCGAACGATGTTCGAACCCGACGCATCCACCCCGGGAGACGACGTGAAAGAAACAATCGTTGGCGAAGCCGATTGAACGTCCTACGGCTTTACCCGGTGGGATCCGTCGACAGTGTGTTTCAACAGCCACAGGGAACTCATCGATATCACTCTCTGTGGGGTTGAGAGCTATTCTGAGATGTTGTCTTTCTGGGAGTCGACGTCATCCGATGGATCTGTGGTGGCAGTGTCGGTCGTGGTGTCAGGAGACGCGTCATCGGCATCGCTGTGTGAGTGGGTTCTGTCGCCGTCCGGGGAGGGGGCAACGCCGGGGACTGATACGGATTCGAGTGCTGCTTCAATGATGTCGGCGCGATGAACGTTCTCGACTGTTGCGTCGGTGGTGAGGACGAGTCGGTGCGCCATAGCCGATACGGCCAGGTCCTTGACGTCACTTGGGGTTGCGTATTCTCGGCCGTGGATGACGGCATTGGCTCGGATGAGTTCAAAGACTCGTTGGATGCCGCGCGGGGAGACACCGATCTCGGTTCGAGAATCATGCCGCGTTGCACGGGCAATATCAATGATATATCGGCGGACTGACTCATCCACATAGATGTCTTCGGTGCGGCGTTGGAGCGTGGTGAGTGTATCCGACGAAACAGCGGCCTCGACAGATGGGGCGAGGGCCCGCCGGTTTGCTCGCCGTTCGAGGAGTTCCATCTCACCGTCGACATCTGGATAGCCAAATGACGTTTCAATACTGAATCGGTCTCGTTGTGCCTCTGGAAGGCGGAATGTCCCTTCCTGCTCGATCGGGTTTTGGGTGGCGACAACAACGAATGGTTGTGGAAGGTCGTGGGTGGTACCATCAATACTTACCTGTCGTTCCTCCATCGCTTCGAGGAGTGCAGCCTGTGTCTTAGGAGGGGCGCGATTGACTTCGTCGGCGAGGACGACGTTTGCGAACACGGGGCCTGGCGCGAATTCGAAGGTGGATGAATGCTCGTTGTATATCGTAGAGCCAGTGACATCCGCAGGCAACAAATCAGGCGTAAATTGAATGCGGGTGAACTCCAATCCGAGAGCCTCTGCGAGCAGCCGTGCGGTGACTGTTTTGCCAGTGCCGGGCACATCCTCAATGAGGATGTGGCCACGAGCGAGGATGGCCGCGAGAATTGCCTGGAGAATTGATCGGTCGATGACCGCCGCTGTCTCAATGCGTTCGATGATACTGTGGACGGTCCCAGCCGCCTCATCGAGTGGTGGCTCGGCGGATGTGTCCATGCCGGGTCGTTGGCCGCTGGCGTCATGAATCCCCTCCTCACTTCAGGTAACGTATCGGCGCTATCCCCGGATTGGGGCCAGCAGGAACACGGCGCCGAGACAGGCAAGTAATGCGGGGGCAGCACCAGACACACTGCCGACTGCACCCTGGGCGACGTACGCGATGACAGTACCGAGAAGGATAACCGCGCCAGCAATGGAGACAGATCGAACGCTGTGGACAAGTTCGAGACGAAGGGTGTCTGGTCGGTGACCCAATTCTGCTGTGACGGCGAGACCAAACGTGACGATATCCCAGACAAACACGGCTGCGGCCACGCATATCAATGCGAGAAGGATGGAATCGGGAACGATCCCGATAGCGGCGATAATCAGTCCCGTCGCAGCAATCGCGGGGCCGCCTGCTCGATTGGGGATCAGGCCAACACCAGTTGCCGTTGACGTAGCGTAGAGGACGGTGACCAAGAGGACTGGAGCAAGGACGACGGCAAAAAGAAGTAGAAATCCCAGCAGCGGGATGACGCCAATGAGAGCCATTCCGATGAGGCCGGCGATTGCCATCGGGAGGCCCGTGATCGCGGCGGCGATACGGCGTGTCGACCGTGGGGTTGACTGTCGCGTGAGTCGTCGAGCAGCAAGCGAGAGGATGCCGGTGAAGAATGCGACACCACCGATTGTGGTCAAGAATCCAACGACTGGCCATGCGGACAGCTGCAGTGAGAGGTCAGCGAGCAGCGGAACAGTAGTGAGGACGCTGTCTATGGTTCCACCGAGGAGGAGGATGACAAGGAGGGTGAGAAGCCCACCAGCAATGACCATGACGGCGATAATTCCTTGTCGAGTGATGTCGAGCCAGTTGGCTACCGTTTGCCGGGAAGCCTGTGGGGTGAGCTGTCGAAGGGGAATCCATCGGATACCGCAGAGCAGTCCGGCAGCAGCAAGGAGGACCAACAGGAGCATGCCGGCGAGCGCAGCGACCGGTCCGGGAGGCTGTGTCAAAAGCGATATGAATCCACTCAGCAGCCAGCTCGTGATACCAATCACGACGAATACGGCGAGCCACAGCCACAACGCGAGATAGGTCAGGCCGCTGGCTTCCACTGATCGGTTGAGTGAGTCCCGGTCTGCGACATTTCCCCAACTAGCCGCAAGTCCGAATATAGCGAGCGCGAACCCAGTGGTTGCGAGACCGTGGCGGTCATAGAGGGGGCCTGCAACGATGATGAGGGCGAGCGGTGCACCGAACCACGAGAGCAGCCCATATCCAAATAGACGGTGGATGAATGCCTCTCGGTCGAGCAATGTCATGCCAGCTGCTGTCAGTCCGGTGAGTGTCGCGAGGGTAACCAGGAAATCCACCCGGCCGATTCGGATGCCGGTGATTGCCGAGAGACCAGCGACGATGAGCGCAGCAATGGCGAGGCTCACAGCCCGCGGTCGACCCTCATCGCCGACCGCGGTCGGTCGATCGAGTTGGGGAATGGGAATCATCGGGCCTCCCCGCCAGATCGTCGAACGCTTGTATGCATTGGGAGACGCGCCTGGGCGGTGTATGCTTCGGCGAGCACGATTGGGAGAGGGGTGCCTCGCCGCCAATCGATCGTCCGGGTACCGGTGGCTTGACAGTGAGCGAGCCGAGTTTGTCGCCGCACTTGGACATATTGGCCACTGACAGTGTTTTCCGGGATGACGTCTGGTGAGAGGAGTGTCACGGGTGTGTCGTTGGCGCGCAAGGTCTCGATCAATTTGACGGCGGATGTATCAAGGGCTGGAGACGTGACGAGGAGTTGCGCGCCAGGTGGAAGGAGATCGATGAGCTGCCGGGCTTGCGCTGTGACATCTGGGCGATCGAGAGTTGTCTCACTCGTGGTGGCAAGGAGTGATTTGGCTTGTGCGTGATGGGATCGACCGCTGGCAGGTGCGAGCCACGCGAGGTCGCCGGGGCCGTCGCCGGCGATGCCGACGACAGCGATCCCGACGGTGTGTCCACGAGCGAGCAGGTCGGTCAGGGCGTGTGTGAGCGCGTATGCGCCGTATTCTACCGCTGTTGGTCGGCCTGGGCCGGCGACCACGTGGTTCCGCTCGCGGGCATCCAGAACAAGCACGACTGTGGCTGCCACGTCTTGTTCGTAATTCGTGGTTGCTAATTCGCCATGTTTAGCATAATGCCGCCAGTCCAGACGGTCGGCAGGGTCATCGGGATGGTATTCACGGGTTGAATGGAATGTGATGCCTTCCCCGGGAATATCAGTTGATAGACGACCAACACGTCCCCGTCCGGCATCTACGAGTGGAGGGGCATCGATGTCAAGCCGACAATCAAGTGTTTCATCGCCGCCAGTCGTGAGGAGGGTCGTCGCACGGGCGTCCCCGGCGGCTCCCCGGACACGGAGGTGGGGGCGGCGGAAGGTGTGGGTGCCACGTTTGGCAGCAACGATATACTGAAGCGTTGTGGTTTCGCCGGGGGCGAGCGCTACGCCAGCGCGCGGCGTGCCCTCGAGTACGGCGAGATCCGTAGGGACACCGTCTGCCACCCGGAGATCCGGGATCGTGCGGTCAGAATTATTTGCAACGGTGAGCGTGACGGTGACGGCCCGACCGGGCGGCGCAGGGGTCGGATTAACGACTCGATATGCCGTGATCTCGGATGGAATGCTCGCCGTTGTGAGGGAGCTGACAGCGACGTATCCAAGCGGGATCATTCCTGCAACGACGAGCGCGGGCTGTTGATCGGCAAGCCCTACGAGGGCTAACACGATGGTGACAGCCACGGCGCCCCGCCAGCGGATATCTCGACTCATTGTCCCTGTTCCTCCCGCTGGCCGTCATTCTCACGGGGTGGAGTCGATGGAGCAAGCGGTGTGGGGTCTCGCGTGAGGGCGGTTGGATCCTGGGCGGGTTGGAGGGATCCGTCCGTGTCCCGTTGAAGCATGGCAAGCGACGGTTGGATCACCGGGACAGTCCGCGGCGCTGTCTGGCCTGTGACGGTAGGGAGTGACTCCGCTGTTGTCTCGGCGATGGCTGCCATGGTGCGTCGAGCGTGCCGACGAACGACACGTTCGGGGAACAACCAGGCCTCAAGTCGCCGGCGGAGAGAGAGCGTTGGCGGGTCGACCTGCGGGCTGACGACGGCGGCAGCGATCGGATCATCCGTCCACGTGCCTTCATCGATATGAGTGATGATTGTGTCACGAGATGCTCCTCCGGCGAGGAGGGCCTCGCGGAGTGCTGTGCGGAGTGGTTCCCGGATGACAGTGATGCCTGCATCCACGGAACCGACGTGGCGGGCATGTGAGCCAGCGGATTGGACAACTTCGGCAAATGCGACACTGGAGAGCGGTGCATCGTTCGCTGACCGTTCCGGTGAGGGGGTGGCGAAGGGATCAGTTGGCGCCCACGCGACAGCGCCATTGCTCGGGTCATCGAGCGTGCCTCGAACCTTCCACAATGCACTAAGTGTGCCCACGAGAACAATACCGAGGAGAATGACACCGTAGACGAGTGACAGCGACGCCAGCGGTCGGTCAGTAACGGCGAGCCCGAGTGCGATGACAAGCAACGATACGCCGATACCGGCAGCAACTTGGTCACGAGTCATGAGTCGGTCTCACCCTCCGCCTCGGCCTCCGGGTCGTGGGTGCGAAGCGTCGTATAGGTCATTGCGGCTTGCTCGTTGACCCGATCGGTGAGTGCCTGACGACCATATTCCACCTCACGGAATAACAGTGTGAGTTCCGCAACTGGCTCCCGCGGATAACCACGATCGATGGCCATGGTAGCCACTTCACCAGGCGTCCGGGTTCGCCAATTCTCGCCCACCACGTGTTTGGCGAATGCACGCCACAACTCCGGCAGTGGTCGCTCGAAGTCGTTCACATCGCTTCCCGAGGCGACACGGGATGTGGATGCATCCGTCTCGGGACGCTGGCGTGCTGTCCGCCCCGATTGTCGTCGGTGCCAGTAGTAGGTCCCGATAACGACAAGGCTTGTGAGAATAACGACGAATCCCGCAGCCCGTAAAAGCGAGTCATTCGGGCTGACCACGACTATCGCTCCACCCGCGATGATAGTCGCGAGTCCGAGCCATGTCAACAGGGTAGGCGGGGGTGAGAAGAAGATACGGAGTCGGCTGCTAGCCCGTGCGAGAAAAGATTTGAGAAGCGTCGGGAGCATATGGGGCGTTTCAGCGAGCAGTTGCAGTTGCGCGATCGCTGTCTGAATGAACGTCTCAAGGTGACTCGCCACCCGGACAACAGCGTGCAATCCATATGACTGGAGACGGGCAACGAGTGTCTGGCTCCAAGCGCGGATGTTGCGGGCTGTTCGGAACGGGTGACGGAACGGGAACGCTGAGAGCCATGAACGGAGTCGGTTGGCGTATCGTTTTGTCTGGTGGTGGAAGCCGGCGATGGCATCTCGACGTCGGTGGCCGACGATGACGAGGCTCACACCGATCGCGGTTGTGAGGACGGTGTACCGTCCTCGCTGACCGTAGAATGCATCAGCGATAATGATTGCACTTCCGATCGCGGAGATTGTCCCAGCGACACCGATGACGGTGAGTGCGGCGCGTCGCCCGCGCCGCCAATACGCGGCACTCGCGAGAAGCCCGACCAAGACGCCGAGGAACCCGACAATCACACGATATTCAGCGACAACACTTGTCGTCGCGGTTTGATCGTTGGCAGTAACGGTGACAGGGACACGGGGATCCGGTGGGACAGTGATAGGGAATCGACCGTCGTCGTTCGTTGTCCCCTGGTAGGCGCCAGCAATCGTCACATTGGCATCAGCTGCCGGTTGATCGGCAAACGATGCCTCGACGGTCGCATCGGCGCCGGGCACGACGGCGAGACTAGTTGCTGCCAAATCTACCGATAATCGGAGGAGTGTGACAGATCTGGTTGTGCGAAACTCACCACGCGTGACCGTGAGATCGATGACATCTCGACCGTCATCGGGGAGACGGATAGTCGTTCTACCAGTGGTGTCAGTTGTTCCGACTGTCGTCCCGTCAACACTGACAGTGGCATCCGGGAGCGGCCGGTCATTCATCAGGGCGGCCACGTCGACAGCGGTGTCAGGATACGGGTCATCGAGGATATCGATCCGGAGGTGGCCGTCGACCTCGTATGTCACTGACGCATTGGTGGGCGGGGTCGTCTGCCGGGTCGCACTCATTTGCGGAGAAGGCCCCTGGTCGGATGGGAATATCATCGAGTGGGAATAACGTGTGGCGAATGCGGACTGTTGTGCCGGATCGATCCGTGTTGTCGGAGTGGTACACTCACCGTGGTCATGCGTATTGACTGTAATCGTCAGTTCCTGGGCGTATGGAACGGTGCCCTGTATCTCACCACTCGTGTCTGTGCGGCCAATGCGTTGGGAATTGAACCACACTGGAGCGTCTGTGAGTGGTTGGTTGTTAATGGTCGCTCGAACAGTAAGGGTCTGGCCGGGGTGCGGGGTTGAATCGAGGGTGATTTCGCATCGCTCGTCGGTTGGTTCCGTGGGTGTCGACGGATCCGGCTCAAGCGGGAGGAGCCACCTCAACCACTCACCCCATTCAAATAGGATTCCACCGTCGCCACCGGTGTCATCTGGCGCGACCGGTGTCGTCTCTTGTGGAGCGGAGTTGTCGCGTTCACTTGTGTCATTTCCGTCACCACCGTCGAGCAATCCGGATGGGGGGACGAGAAATGCGGTGATAAGCAAGGCGATTATTGCTGCCCCGACTAGGAGCGCCTGGCGACGGTCTGGACGGACCTCGGCCGGGTCGTCAACACTCGATTGGTCATCTGTCACGCGGTGGGCACTCCTAGTCGGCGACCGGTTGCCACGAGCGGCGGACAACCGATGCAAGTGCATGATACCCCGGCATAGAACAGTATAAAATGTCGTGTCACCTCACCATCATTGGATTTGAGTCACAACCAATACATTCGGAATTGAGCCAGACCTGACCGGCAGCCATCAGGCCGTAAAATCGAACGAGGCCCACCGCGACCGACTCGAGTGAGAGCAACGAACGCTCACGCTGAAAGAACATGGCTCTGCCAACTGGGAGACACACCGCCGAAAAGTCGTCGAATACCACCAGCGAATCACGCGCAAGCGGTGTGATTTCTTGCACAAACTCTCGGCGTACTACGCCCACGAGTACGACCTCGTCGCCGGCGAAGACCCCAACGTGAAAGAAATGCTCGAATCCCCAAAGAACAGCCGCGACACCGTATCCGCCGCATGGCACACGTTCAAACAGATGCTCGAATACAAGTGCGAACGCGAAGGCACACACTTCGTCGCGGTCGACCCCCTAGGGCACGACCAAAAAGTGCGCTTAATGTGGCGTCGAGACCCACAAGCCGCTGTGGGTCAGCGAACACGCCTGTGGCTTCGAGACAGATAGGGACGCGAACGCGGCCTGGAACATCCTCACGCGGGGGCTCGATGATCTAGGAGTGATTCACTCCGAAGAGACGCCTGTGGAGACTACGCTCCCTCCGGGAACCCCGGTGGTTCCTGCACAGTGCGTCGTAGAAGCAGGAAGCTCCGCCCTCACCGAGCGAGCGCAAGCGATCGAATAGAGCGGGGTAGTTCACTCGCGGGCGATGGTGGCGTCGGAGTCATCTGGCGTAGAGTTATCGCTACTGAATTCGGTGATCTGTGAGAACTGCACCGGGAGTTCGTCGACTTGTTCGAGGAGTTGGATGGCGCGGTGAAGGGTGACAACGTAGGTGATGCGGGTGGCGAGCAGCCGGTAGTGGTGAACACCTGTTTCTTTGTGAATATAGTCCGTTACACCGGCATCAAGGGCTTCGGGGACGATGTCTTCTCCGCTCCGATTGGTGAAGAGGAAAAATGGGAGATCATGGTCTGTATTCCGGACGCGTCGACAGAGTTCGAGGCCGGTCCAACCCGGCATCTCGAAATCGCTTACAATACAATCGAACTGTTCTGAGGCAAGTCGGTCCAGGACGGTTGTCGGATCAGATTCACTCCGAACGACGATATCTCGACGGGTCCGCTCGAGCATCTCGGCGGTTAAATCGAGAAAGGCGTCATCATCATCGACATGGAGGACGTGAACTGTCAAATCCATTGTTCAAAGAGAGGAATGTGGTGGGAGGCTCGGCCCGAGGCACCATGGCTGATCGAAGACTATCGACCCCGGAGCTAGGAGGATGATGCTAACTCCCGTTGGATTGCTTCATGACACTCGTTGCATAATGCGACACCGTCATGGTCTGTATTCCGGATAGTCAAGTCGTATGTCGTTGTCTCGGGGCTGCCGCAGTTGATACACTTGTCACCACCCATTTATGTAGGATTGTTACTACATGTATAAAATTCTATTGTCACAACGCCTGGTAATTCCGGTCAAGCTCGGTTGCGATTCCCTGAATTTGCATAACATTTTTTAGTGTTTGCCTAGAAATACGTAGTCCATGACGACTCCACCGGCATCCGGGCATCGGCACACCGGAAGTTCGGTGGCGAGCGGTCACTCGCGGAACCACTCGAAGCGGCGTCGTCCAGGTGATGAGTACACTGCGGCAGGGACACGATCATGAGTCGGGCTACCTATGCAGATGCCGTTGTTCCCCGCTTTGAGTCACTTATCGGGCAACGAGGCCTGCACATCCATGATCCCGTTGAGGATGTCCAAACCGTCTTCTATACCGATCAGTCAATTGAGCCGATACCCACCCCGACAGACGAGTTTCTCTACCCGGTCGATAGTGCCGCCCAAGTGTCAGCAACTCGCCTAAAATCGTCGTTTCTCCTCGGTATATGGGTGCGAGATCGAGACGGCAACGTTGTCGCTGAATTCGATCCAAATGATGGCTCGATTAGTGTGCCAACGGGCGATTACCTCTTGGAGTTCGGTGGCACCGTCATGAAAATTTATGCTCGGATTTCGGATGTCACGCTCACGATTACAGCCGATGATGATCAAGTCTGCCTCGAATTTGGTGAGACAACACCGATTCGTATCGGCGCTCGATCGATGCACACGCAACCAGCTCGGACCCTCCAGACGACGAGCGAGCCCGAAGCGCTGATGGAGGCGGTGTCGTTGTTCGGGAATGCGATGAAAACCTGGTCTCCCGAGCGGACATTCCCCTCGTTACGTGGCCATCCACCGCTCCTTGAACTCGACACAACGACAGCACTCCCTGATGGTCTCACACCACCTGAGACCGGTATCACCCTGACGGTACCACCCGACCATTCGTGGTTGTTTCCAGCAGCACCACTTGCATATTGGCTCGGTGCGACAGTCACGCCGGGATCGCCAGCACTACATCTGAATTCGTCCCGCTATCCACTCGGTACGGCAGCCGGCTATTCCGCCGATTCAGAGCAACAAGCCTACGAGCAACATATTCGGGATATCCTCCAGTTTTCGTTTTTCTTCGATTGTGCAGTCCGAACTGAAGGGTTTTACACGCATGAGTTGGACGCGCGGCGGCGGCTTGAGGCAGTTGGTCTTCCCCTGGATTTTGCTGGACTCTATGGATCATCGATTGCCGAACGCGTTCAAACTTATTTGGACCTCGGGCCAAGCTTCGAGACATTGGCCGATCGTGTCGGTCGGCCCGGATGGCGTCTGACAGCTGATGTCCAACCAGATCCAGACCGCGCCACGATTATGCCGTTTCTGGCCCGGGATCTCGCGGTTGTCAGATGCCCGTCGACCCGTCGCTTACAGGCACCTCCAGACGGTGCCGACGCGGGCCTTGATGCAGTCTTGACCCGACGGCCACCGGGCTTCGATACCGAGCCGATGCATCGCGGCTCACCGAACCAATCTCCCGCCGGGAGAGAGAACGATGTGACTGAGAGCCCGGGTGAAGGAACAGCTGGGTCGGGTGCGGTGACTCGTTCGTCGAATCCATCGGAGGTAGCGGACCGAGCTGTCAACGAGCCGGTTATTGGGCTCCCGGATGCGGAGAGCATGTCACAAGCGTGGGTGGGCGAGGGCTTTGCGGTTCGGGCGGCGAAGGCGAGTACGACCTCGTATCTCCAACGATTAGAGAGCCATGCGCAAGGAGCCTCCGGGATCAGTGTCGATGTTATCGTGAATAATGAGGAGATGGCCGAGGAGGAATCTGTCTCTGAGATTTATGGGACACGTGAATTACTTGAGTTCGATGTGACAGTCCATAAACAGTTGTCGCGAACGGCGCTTGCCGATGTGTTGGAGGGAGAGACCGACTTTATCCATTATATCGGGCATGTGGATACAGATGGGTTTGAGTGTGCTGACGGGTTTCTGGATGCTGGACAACTGGGAACGATTGAGGCGGATATGTTTGTGTTAAACGCGTGTGCCTCCTACGAACAGGGCCAACGGCTCGTCGATAGTGGCGCGATTGCCGGCGTTGTCACATTGGAGGATGTGATCAATTCGATGGCGACGAAAATCGGGAAGACGGTCGCGCGTCTTCTGAATTATGGGTTTCCGATTGGGAGTGCGACGAATGTGATCCAGGAGACGATTTTCACTGGCTCGAATTATGTTGTCGTGGGTGACTCAAACGCCACGATGGCTCAATCGAATGTCCCGGTTCCAAATGTCGCGCGAGTGTCGTTGCGGGGTGATGGGTTGTTTGATGTGACCGTCGAAACGTTTGCGAGTTGGAATTATGATATCGGGTCGTTTTATCGCCCGTACATTGAGGGCTGTGAGTGTCATTATGTGGTTCCTGGGGAGCTTGATACCTGGCGGGTTGATGATTCAACATTGGATGCGTTCCTTGATACGTCGACGTTCCCGGTGATTGGACGGAGTAATCTGTTTTGGTCTGATGAACTGACGGCGGCATCGCTACGAGATCGACTCTAAGAAAACTGGGTGGTTACGTACGTAGTCGAAGTGGGCGATATTATGGCCCGAATGAGGCGGTACCGTTCGCCGCGACTGTGCTTGCTTGTGAGAGGAGCAGGAGTGCGGTGAATAGGATACCGGTCATTTTTGGGTGGTCTGCGAGCCAGGTCGCCGCTTGTGTGTCATCTGTAGACATGACACCGAGGAATCAACGGTTCAGTAAATATAATGACCCGAACGTTTATACTGATAAATTCGGGTAACCGGTCTTTGGAACAAGTATCAAGAATTGAAAATACCCCTACAGTGCTCCGATTCTCGAGACTATCCTCTCGTAACCATCAACACAATCTTTACTTGTCATATAAATACCATATACATTTGGCATCGGTTCCTTGAAACCGTCCAGCCTGCCGCTTCCACGACACTCGCACACCGACAACCAGCCCCACGCCTCACCCGACACGCCACCAATGATCGCTGCCTGGAGTTCAAATCAAGTCATCAAATGTGTCCACCATAGCGATATCACGTTCGAGAAGGGGCCGGAGCGTCGAACTCCGACACTCGAGTTTCACGCGTTGGGATTGCCAATCCGATTGAGTCTTCCCCCGCCAGACGCCGAATAGCGTGGTTGTCGGGACTTCAACCACACCGAAAACGACTGCCAATCGGTACAGAAGGTGTTCGAGATCACGCCAGGATGCAGACGCTGTACGTGGAACATCGCGGGGGAAGGCTATATGTTGCCCGAGCACCGTATGCGCCCGCGCTCGTTCGATAAACGTCCGGTCGTTACTGAACACGATGACCTGTGCTCGATGAGTGTTGTCATACTCGTCGTAGGCCTCGACGATCGCTTCATCACCTATGTCACTCGATAGTTCGTGGGCTTGCTGGATATCACGGATGGTTCGATAGGTTAGCAGCCCAAGTCGACCAATCCGGGCATCGCCAAGCGGTTGATTCCAATACTCGGCGTAAGCCTCCCCGAAAGCCGCCTCAAACACAGCTGTCTCGTCACACTTATAATCCCAATCCAGTTCGTCGCGAACGCCGGTCGCCACAACAAGCCCATTCACGTACCCGACGCCAGCGTCCGGGTCCCGTAATCCAAGAATTTGATCAATCCGCCACGACATTAAATTAGTATCAAATCCGGCGACAACGGGTGGATGACCAGCCATAAGATCCGGGTCACCGTGTTGCTCAACGAACGCCTGCACCTCATCGAAGTTCTCGATATCGATGAGTCCACTGGCGACGAACGTTTTCACATACTGGTCGGCATCGGGGAGATCCTTGTACACCGTCTCCGGATAACTCCGACGAATCTCCTCACGAGCAGTGATATATCCATCTCGCCGAGTGTCAAAGGTCACACGCGCATCGTTGTACCCAGTCAGTTTAACCGACACCAGCGGCCCGATTTCAGTGGATGGATGTTCGACCGTGAACCGTTCCTCACCCCGGTCATACAACCGATTTAACAGGAGGGTAAGACGGTTTCGAGAAAGCTCCATAGATCTCAAACCTCTCCCGTAAAGTCCACGAGGTCCAAGGCTGGCCGGGGAACAAGCGGAAACGGTGATCCGTAGTACGCCTCCGTTTTGAGATGGGTATAAAAGATATGTTCGACTCCATACTCGGTGCCAGCTTCAAAGCTGAGAATCGACCAGAACGTCCTCCCGGGCGTCACATCAACCGCGATATCGGCATCACGCTGTTGCCCGTCTTCAATCGCCTCACGGAGATAGTCAGCCACCGCCTCAAAATCACGTTCATCCTCAATCGAATCAATGGTAATAGTAGGCTCATCGGCGTCGTGCAGCTCAACAACGGTGGATATCATCGACGCAGCCCGGTCGACAACCGCGTCAACAGTCGGATTGCTTAACAGATACACGTCTGTCGGTATATATCCCGCATGGCAGGCTGCCGCAACGGAGTTCACAATCGGCGCCATACTCGTACTCCCATTCGTAATCCACACCCGCTCCATACCCCACAGAAGTATGCGAAACAATATCAAGCTATGTCCCATGTACAACCATCAGAGGTTGCTGACGCGGACCGATTCGGGTCTCAATACCGATATTTTGCCACGCCACCACATATCCGTTGTTCACCCTCGATGGCTTGCTCGATCACTGACTAGGGCACGAAGGCGAAGTTCCCAAGGGGTGAATCAGGAGCAAAAACAGTTGTCCGTATTCTTCACGACCGGATGAATTCGACGCCTCCCAAGAGGGTGAAGCGGTGGCAGAGCGGTGACGATACACGTGTCTATGTAGTTTTTTGCAGACGTGGGACGTCGTCGACATACGATGAGTGCTGCGACCGTCTCCCGGTGGACGCGACGGTTTGTGGCTGTGGGAATCGGATGGTTTGTGTGTTGGCACGTCGCTGTTGCTCTGGGAGTACCACGACGGCTGGCGGTGGTATTCGGCCTCTATGGATTTGTGTTCCACGTGATTTTCGGGAGGGCATATACGCTCGTCCCTGCCTACTTTGATCGAGAACTCGTGGTCCCGGCCACACCAGCGTTGCATCTCGTGTGTGCCGCCAGTGGGACCGGCTTGATGGCAATCGGTGCCACTAGTCTGGCAACGGTTGAACGGGCAGGGATGGCGGTCTGGACGGTGGGGTTTGGGGTTTTTCTCGTGAGTATCGGGTGGATTCTCCGGGATAATCTCTCTGGTCGGGAGACGGGAACTGCTGCGGCAAAATCTGATCGGCGTGCGATCGACCGTTACGCCAATGTGTTCATCCCGATTGCGTTCCTCTATCTTCTCGCCGGTGTGACCCTATCGGTGAGTAGCTCTATTGGAGTAATGAGCGTTCGCCCGGCAGGGGGACCACCGGTGACCCATTTGCTTGCTGCTGCTGGAGTAACGCTTCTTTTATTTGCAATCGGGTTTCGGCTGTTGCCGCGGTTTTTAGCTTGTGTGATGCAGGGCGCTAAGCCCCCTTCTCAGCGAGCGCCGACCGAATGGGAGGCACGAGCAGGGAGGGGATACAGCGCCCGTCATCGGTTTCACTTCCACTGTACGGCATGGCCTTACTACCTCGGCGATCGAACGGAGTAGTAAGACGCTCACCACATCGCGTCCGTCGTTCAAACTCGACAAAAAGCGTGCGTCGGACGTGTGGCCCGAGTGTCGAACTGGTAGGAGTGGGACACTCCGAACCACCCAGCGAGGGACAACGCCTTCGGAGTCTGGAACCGCTGTGGGAACGTTTCCTGCACGTTCCGACGTGGAACGAGGAAGCCCCGACCTCAAGGACCGAGCGCCTTCGGCGCGAGGAAGTAGGCCGGGGCAGTTCACTCGTTGCTCCGAATCGATTCCTTGTATGGAGTATTCTCCCGGTGGCAGCTATCAGGCCGGCAGTCTTGGTTGTTGACTTCGGTGGCGGTTGGTTCTTTCAGGTCGGTGCCGTTATTGAGGTTCTCGCGATAGTTGGATTCGCGGCGGCGTATCTTGAGATGTTTCGTCGTAGCGAACGGCGGCGTATCGGGTTCTATGTGTTTATTGTTGCGGTCGCCGCTGGCGTCGTCGTCAGTGGACTCGGGAGCTACATGGCCGTCGGTGGGATGACATCGGGCGCGGCGACGATTCATGCTCGAGTGGCGTTGACTGGATTCCTCGGGTTGGCGATCGTCGGCGTCAGTTTCCAGTTTTATCCACCAGCTGTCGCCTCGCTTCCCGGTATTAGTGACCAGACGGCAGGATTAGCAGTCGTGTTGATCGGGAGCGGTCTTGGCCTCGAAATCGGTGGGCTTGTAGGAAATATACCAGTCATCGTCTCGGCTGGGCGATGGCTGACAGCGACAGGAGCAGTCGTGTATGCGGTGGTGTTGTTTGCTGTGTTCGCAGAACACACGCACTGAAACCGGTTAATTGGCGTCGTAGAAACGGCAACGGAGATGCGACAGGGGCGTCGATATAGCCGGGTGAGAGCGGATGTATCACGGATATGGGGCTGTTTCAGTAGAGGGGTAGGATTTTTCACGATTAGAAGTTACTCACTGCGGTTTATGGGGGTGGCAGCCCTACCAGGAGGTGCAGGGGTGAACTCCGAACGCGGCAGTGGGGATGCCCCATTGAATCGAATATGACCGACGATGCCTCTCTCACGTGCGATTGTGGGAACACGATTTCATTCCAGCAGTCCGATTACCATATTGAGTGTCGATGTGGGGCTTTGTATGCCGTCACAATCACGCAAATTGCGTCTCCACAACCCGTTGATAATTCAGCGTTATGACAGTGGTCTACGCGGAAGTTTGAGGATTTTCTCACCTAACCAATTCTTGGGGGAGGCGCCAGCGTCTGGATTCAGTGACAAATCTCGTGATGATTGGTACTCAGCCCGAAGGGATACCTAGAGCGCGTATCCATTGATTGCAGTGGCTATCCGAACTGGACTGTGGTGAGTGGGATTTGCTGCAGCTACAGACAATCAGCAGGCCGATAAAATCGTATGTATTTTGTGGTCAGTGGAGGGGGAGCTCACGCAGCCACCGTCCGCGTTTGAGTACTGATTGTGCGTGTTACTCGACGATCTCGACGGCACCAAGCATGCCTTGGCCCGCGTGTGGATCGCATTGGTAGAGAGCTATGCCGGGGTCGTCAAAGGTCTGAGTGAATGTGTCACCTTCTGTTTCCATGTAGTCGCTTTGGAATTCGACGTCTGATCCATCGACAGATGAGACGTTGTGTTGGCCGCCGTTGCCGGTCCATTCCCATACGACGGTTGTTCCGGCATCAACCCGGAGTGCAGGCGGTGAGAAGCCGTATCCTCGGTCCCCGGTTCCAACGTCGACGGTCACTTCTTGTTCACCCGTGGTGTCACTGATACTGCCATCGTATTCATTCGCGTCAGAGAGGTGATTATCGATGGCTTGTGGTACCCCATTGTCGCCGTTGCCACCATCATCTCCATTCTCGCCGTTGCTGCAGCCGGCGAGTATCGTTGTCGCGATGAGTCCACCCGTTGCTGACAGGAGTTGTCGACGGTTTACTCGGCGTGACATCATCCTGAAAGTAGGCGTTCGTGCTACAAACCGCTATCGAAATCCGTATCGTGTAAGAAGGCTGTCTCCGCGGATCAGCACGGTTTTGCAGCCAGATGAAAGCAAGTCGAATCTGCCGATACCCTGACTATGGAGTATCGTGTCGAGACAGACCGGTCGGTCCCGACCCAGACCTGCCGTGCCGGGATGAAGACCTCCGGCTGCACGGGATGCGGCGCGACTAGTGAGTCGGTGCTGCAGGCTTTGGCCTGGAATAGCGTCCGGGGGGTGGGAAGCGACGAACGATAGTCTCGCATGGCGTACGTTGGTGGACGAATGTAACCGTGTCGTCTACCATTGAGCTGGATGACCCAACCTGGATGAGTGGGGGCAGGTGGCGGCCGAGTACCCGGGGTACGGTTTGACTGATAGGAGGATTTTGGATGTTGGATGGGAGTGTCTGGTGGTTAGGTTTGGAGGCGGGTGAAGTGAGTATCGGATTGATTTGTGCTGTCTGCGGCTGTATATACGTCGCGGGAGTAGCGGGCGATTTTTCCTTCGGTGGTGGTTTCGATTGTGGCAGTTGCGGTGGCGACTTCGTGTTGGGTCATGTATTTGTGGGGTGTGAGTCGGTCGGCGGTATAGATGGCTGCACCGGCGACGGTTGCTCGTGGGGTGCCTGGACCGACGGGTGTTGCATCCGCGATGATCATTAATCGGTTAGCTATGTGAGTGACGGTCCACCTGGCAGTTTCGTCGAGGGTGCTGTCAGGGAGTGCGGTGATGATGTGTTCGACGACTGCGGGGCGAATGGGTGGGGTGTCGATTGGGGTTTGGAGGCGTATTTTTCGGGCTGCGGCACAGATGCGTTCCTGGGGTGCTTTTGCCGATGTGGCTATTGTGTGAGGGGTACGGTTAATACCGGCATTGGTGGTTGCCAAGAGAATGGCGGCGGCAGCGAGTGCTTCCCAGGGCATCCGGCCGCCTGGGAGTCGGTGGTCTTTTGCTGCTTTGAGATAGCGGCTGGCATCGATTTGGACAAATTCGGGGAGGGTGTGATTTGCACCAAGCATCTCGATATCGCGGAGGGCTTCGTTGAATCGTTTTTCGCGGTCGTTGGTGAGTGTGTACCGTTCGTGTCGTGCCCGTAATCGTTTGAGATGTTGTTGCCGTTTGGAGGATAGGGTATTACCCTGGCCGTCTTTCTGGAGTGAGAACGTGGTGTGAAGGCCGTTGTCTGCGCGTAGTTCTGTTGTTGGTTCACATGCCCAGGCTGTGTTGGACCGACGGTGGCGGGGGATGCGGTGGTGGGATGTCGGGGATGTATTGATAGCGTGTTCAGTGAGAACTAATCCACAATTGCTGCATATCGTTTCGTGGCCGCGGGATCGTACTCGATGGCCACATTCATGACAGGTTCGTGAGGTGTGGTGGGACGTTTTTGGCCGTGTGGTCGTGTTCATGTGTTCAGTTGTGAACTACTGATTTCCAGGGGGTGGTGGGGTGACTTGTACTG
>CAZSSY010000002.1:0-32022 GCA_964609565.1 uncultured Natronomonas sp. | reverse complement strand
ACTGGCCCGCCCGCGCGCCTGGCACCCTTTACCCCGCCGGCGCCTGGGGGGGCCTGGGCGTGAAGTGGGGAGGTCTCGCGTGGGGGGGTGGTTTTAGGTTGCTGCATCGGGTGTGCTGGGGGTCTGGAGGTTGGTGGTGAGGAGGGTGTAGTTGTGGTTGGGGTAGTGGTGGTCCATGAGAGTGGTTGCTTGGGTGCGGAGCCAGGGGTGGATAGATTGGTGGAGGGGGATACGGTCATGGAGGAGCCAATGGGCGTGTTGGTCGTGGTAGTAGACGAGGTTGCCTGTTTCAGTCAGTTCGAGGTATATGATGACGATATGTTCTGATGGGAGTGGGTGGAGACCGGTGATGGCGGCTGTGTTGTTGGGAGGGGTTTGTGATGGTAGTGTTCGAACGTCTGTCGTGGTGAGGGGGGTGTTCGGTAGCCAGGGGATGGGTATGTTCAACGTCATAGCTCCGACGACAAATATATGGTATGTACTATTAGTATTTATGGAAGTATTCTCGAGTGAATTTTCGACACAACTACCGTCTATCGAACAGGATTGAGAAAACAGAACGCCATGCTATACTGGGGATCCGTTCGCTACGGCGGCTGGGGCAAACGAAGACGACAGGACATAGCATCGAAGAGCGAGTGATCTGAGGAACGTTTTTCCGAGTATGTTTTCCTTTGTGTGAAACTGAGTCACTGAGGAACCGGGGCGGTCACCGGCCGGGGACGTGAGGTGACGGCGAGACTGGTTTTTCGCGTGATAAGGTCATAGGGACTATCTCCAAGTATGAAAAACAGAAGAAGTGTATACATGAAATATTTATTATGTATTTGTCATAGTGAACAAATTCTGAAATATTTATTGGGAGTTAGGTCAAGATGATCACGATCTGATGTCAACCAGGGGAGAATAACAAAGAAAATATTCAAAATAAGGAGAAATCGGATGTTTTAATACTATGTATTTGATACCTGTGGGGCTCTTGATATGGTGTACACGAAATGTTCTGTTTTATCGGTTATTTAGTATTTCAAAAATGACTAATAGTGGCATTAGAGATGGTATTAGTGTAGAACAGCTAAAATATATTATCTATTAAATATATAATTATATGAGATTAAGTCAATGGCGGAATGTATCTTGAATGAGATGTTCACTACCATAATTCCTAAAATAATAATTATTTTGATATAGATATATAATTGATTATTCACGCTAATTCCCACCGTCATAGAACTCAACACAACTAACATCATAACCGAGAGCAACGACCAACGACTGACCAATAACCACAGACACAATGTTCTCACCAGACAGATACACCAACGACCTACCATCCACCCGGTTCCAAAACACCTCCTGCTCTCATATATCGAGAACCCCAATCCACCCAACAATAATTTCGGCGACCAAACGACTAGTCAGGTGAAACCGATGCCCGCATTTCAATATCTGGATCAAGGGAGTCCAATCATCCTTAACGCAAACTGTCGATACTCCCAGCCAGTTAACCCCGCCCCTCCCCTCCCAGAGTGACATCAGAACCACCGGTATCGAGGATTAATGAACCCAACAGTGATTGAATGCCACAGAGACCAAGCCACGAGCCGAAACTCAATATGACCGGGGGAGTCCCAGTTCATTTTCAGCCACATAATTGAGAGCAAGTTGTTGCGTGATCGGCACAAGTCGAGTAAGTCGCGCCTCGCGGAAATACCGTTCCACATCGTACTCTCGAGCGACACCGAAGCCACCATGAGCCTGTACAGCAGCATCAGCTGCCTGAAAGGCTGCATCGGCAGCGAGAAACTTCGCCGAGTTCGCAAGAGAACCCGTGGCCGTGCTATCTTCCGTTGCGACCCGTCGTGCCGCATCATACGTGAGTTGCTTGGCTGCATGCAGATGCATATACGCCTCCGCCAACGGATGTTGAATCGCCTGATTTTTCCCGATCGGTCGGTCGAAAACGACGCGGTCTTTGGCATATGAGACAGCTCGGTCAAGTGCGACTTCACCCAGCCCGATGCATTCAGCAGCGATAGCCATCCGCTCCTCGTTGAGACCTGCAAGAACCTGGTAGAACCCGTCGTCTTCAGTCCCAATGAGGTGGTCAGCAGGAATCCGTAAATCATCGAACCAGACCTCAAACGCATGAACCGCGTTGCTTGCAGTCTTCTGTATTTGCTCCATCTCAATTGCATCTTGTTTTTCGGCTTCATGGAGATCCACTAAGAACATTGAGATGCCTTTGGTTCGTTTTTGAGCCGCTGATTTTGGCGTGGTGCGAGCCATCAACAACAGATAATCACTCTGATCAACCCGCGACGTCCAGATTTTTTGACCATTGATGACATAGCTTTCCCCGTTCCGTTCGGCAAACGTTTCGATGGATGTCGAATCAGATCCCGCATTCGGCTCTGTGAGGCCAAACGCCTGGATTGAGACCTCACCCGCCGCCACTGCGGGTAAAATCTGGTTCTTCAGGTCATCGTGAGCGTAGTTCACAAGCGGTACGGAGTTATACACCCCGCCGTGGATTGCTTGGGCTGTGGCGAATCCACCGCCATTGGCAGCGATTTCTTCCATCATCACGATGACCTCCGGGGTCCCCATCCCTGCGCCACCATATTCTTCCGGGATAAGAATCCCAAGCCACCCATGATCAGTAAGTAATTCAACGAACTCCGTCGGATAGCGATGGTTGGCATCATTTCGACGCCAATACCGCTGATCGAATTCTCCACAGATCTCGCGGATATTATCTCGAACCAGCCGTTGTGAGTCCGATAAAGGGACCGGACATCGCAGCTGTTGTTCCATACCGGTGTATCCAACGAATTCCGTATAAACCTAGGCCAACGAGAGGTCAGCCATTACATCGGCGATCGACGATTCATCAGCGAGCGAGGACACTCGATTGAATGTCGATGCAGCAGTCGATTCATCAAATACCTGTGTTGCGCACGCAAGATACTTGTTTCGAAGGTCCTCCAGGGAGGGAGGGTCGTCGTGGATACCTGGTGGGTTCTCTTGGGTTATTGCATAGCGTTCATCATCGTCTAAGATAACACGGACCGTTGCAGCGTGGTCGTCGTACGCCAGGTCAGGGTTTACCGTAAACGTAACACGGTCTTGTATTGCCGTCAACTGTTGATTATTGATGGCGGCTTCCTCGAATGCCGCTACCCCAACATGGTCGTAGATGGCTGCTGCCGCGATGCAATGTTCCATCGAAAACTTCGCTTGGAGGCTTGTTGTGGGCGTTGAATGAACCAGTGCATCGGCTGCGCCTTGTGATGCAGTGACGTCGATACGTTTGATTGCATCAGGCCGAACAAGTGCCTCCTCGATGAGAGTGGCTATGGCAGTAATACTTGTATGCGTGAAATAACAACACGGATAGTATTTCACATGGATACCGTGGGTCTGAATCCGCCATGGATTCCCCGGCGGGTCTGGGGATTCACTGGCTCCATCCGCATACAAATCAAAGAAACCATCAGTACCGCTCACCGGGACCGCATCGGCGGTTAATCCCTCGCGGGCGAGCAAGGCGGCCGTGACGCCAGAGCGACCGGCGAGTCCAGCGTGGAGAGGTTTGGTCATCGAACCAAAATTTCGCTTAATCCCGGCAGGCATAGATGCGGCAATTGCGATAGCACGACGAACGGTTGATGCATCGAGGTCAAGGAGTACGCTGGCGGCGGCAGTCGCGCCGAAAGTGCCGAAAGTGGCGGTCGGATGCCAACCAAGCTGGTAGTGTGTCGGGCTGATTGGATCTGCAATGAAACACATCGTTTCGAACCCAGCGACGTATGCCGTGATAGCTTCAGCCCCCGTTGCATCCACGAGTTCTCCGACGCCGAGAATAGGGGCGACCAGTGGGACGCTTGGGTGTCCATCCATACCCCAAGAGAGGTCATCATAGTCGAGTGCATGGCCTGCGGTCCCGTTCGCTAACACTGCCGAAGAGAGGGACGCTGAGTGGTCCCGGCCGATAAGCGTGGATCCATCGGTAGACTGGTTGAGCGTTGTTGCGAACTGGCTCGTAGCTGCTCCCGCATCTGTCCGACTGCCGGCGAGGGTGACACCCACGGTATCAATGAATGCGCGTTCGCTTGTGGCGACTGCATCCGATGGTAGATCGGTATAGGTGAGCGTTGCCACGAAATCAGCGATGCGTTGTTCCGGAGATTGAGATGGGTCCATGCCGAATCAAGAATACCGCTTCCGTTAAAAATACTCGGAGCATGCGGGTTTTTTTGCGGGATCGATGATGCATGCTCCCACGCAAAGGAAAGCTTGGGGTATGAACGGGGCAGTAAAGAAAGGGACTGTCCAACACCCAGAGGGGACAACCCAAAGAGCTGTATCGATGAGGCGGCCATGAATAGCTTCAATGCGTCACCCGGTTTCTCTACCGACGGGGTGGATTCGACTGGGTCGAATACGAAGATGTGTTCGTGGATCGGCCAAGTAGAACTCGATATGCCGTGTCCTGGCCAATGGTGAGATAGTAGAGGGATGCAAACCCGTAGTAGAGTCAATAGGGACAATCATTCGAAGTGACACTGGAAACGACATAGAAGTAGTCCCGGGGGAGGCGAAAGATTCTCCATCAAGACACCCAATGGACGTGTATGGATACCTCTGATGATGCGACTGCTGCAACCAGCTCATCACGGAGTAAAGTAGCTCGTGTTCTCACCGAATATGAGTTACAGGACCTTGGCGATGAGATGGAACGGCGCTGGACGGATGAGGAAGATCGATGGAGCCTTCGTGACCTCGAAATGTTCTTCAATACCGCCATCCTTGCAGCCGCGCTGGAACGGGCTGGCGTACAACCGCTGGATGGGGAAGTTGAAAACACCTATCGGCTCTTGACCGACCCGGACACTGGCAGCGCTGAGAAAATGCGAGCACGCAGGCGGCTTGAACGTGAGGGAGTTGATGTCGATGGGGTCATGGATGATTGTGTGAGTTACCAGGCAATCCGAACATACCTGAAGGAACATCGAGATGCGGAATATTCGCCACCGGAAATCGATCCGTTAGAGCGGCAGAAATCGAATACGCAGCAGTTACGCGGTCGGGTGAATTCCGTGACAGAGGGAAATATAGAACAACTCCGCGATAGTGGTCACCTGACGCTTGGTGACTTTCGTGTCCTCGTCGATATACGGGTACTTTGTGAAGAGTGCAACACTCAGTATGATGTCGACACGCTGCTCGAAACTGGCGGGTGTGCGTGTGCAGACTAGTCCCCCGATCTGTAGGCCGAGTTATCAACCATTACATTTAACAAACTGCCATTCCTGATTGCTGTGTAATGAGTACGCAAAAGCAGCAAACAGCCTCACTTACCACTGAAAATATCGGGGGGATAGCCGAAACCTCTGTGGAATTCTCACCAGGTGTCACCATTCTCGAAGGTGAAAATGCAACTAATCGAACATCGCTGTTACAAGCGATTATGGCTTCGCTGGGGAGTAACAATGTTTCCATGAAAGGCAACGCCGACGAGGCGTATAGCCAGCTCAAGGTGGAGGGGAACAGTTACAGTCGGGAACTCACACGCAAGGGGTCGACATTCCAGTTTGATGGTGACCCGTATTTGGAGGATGCGACACTGGCCGATCTGTTTGCCTTTTTGCTTGGCTCCAATGAAGCCCGTCGCGCCGTCCACAACTACGAGAATTTACGTGATCTTATTGTCCGGCCAATCGATACAGACGAAATTCAGCGAGAAATCAATCGTCTCCTCGAAGAGCGTCGTGACCTCGAAGCTGAACTTGAGGAAGTGGACACGTTAAAAGACCAACTGCCGGTGTTAGAAGAACGCCGAGCAACGATTCGCGAAGAAATCGAAGAAACGAAAGCGGACTTAGAGGCGAAAGAAGAGGAGTTGCAGACGCGGGATACGGATGTGGAGGAGACGCGGGAAGAACAGGCGAAGCTTGAAGAACGGCTGGATGAACTCAGAGAAAAACGGGCTGACTTAGAGGATATTCGGTATGACCTTGAGACGGAGCGGGAAACGCTTGATGAGCTGCAGGCAGAAAAACGAGAGGTCTCACGGGAACTAGAGGAGTTGCCTGACACACCGACAGACGAGATAGAGGATTTCGAATTGGAAATTGATCGCTTGCGAGAGCAGAAACGAGAGTTGGAATCGGAGGTGAATGAGATCCAGAGTGTGATTGGATTCAATCAACAGATGCTCGCTGAGACTGATTCGGATGTCCTTGCTGCACTTGAAGAGGCTCCCGAGGAGGTCACGGAGGAGCTGCTTCCGGATGAGTCGGTAACATGTTGGACGTGTGGCAGTGAAGTTCCAGAAGATCAAATCGAGACAACGTTGGATCGACTACAGGATCTCAGCCAGGACAAGCTCAGTGAGGTGAATACGGTCGAAACGCGTATTGAAGAGGTGACTGATGATGTCCAGGACCGCCGGGAGACGAAGCAACGACGGGAGACGTTACAGCAACGGATTGATGAGACTGAGGCAGAGATTGATCGGTGTAATGCAGCGATCGAGCGGTTAACGAACCGGCGAGAGGAGTTGGAAACAGAAATCGAAGAGATGGAGGCTGACATCGAAGAGATGGAGGATGATGCGTATGAAGAAATTTTGTCGCTCCACAAAGAGGCGAATCAGTTGGAATATGAGTTGGGACGGATGGAAGGCGAGCTTGATGATGTCCAAGAGGAGATTACGGCAATTGAGGAACGGCTTGATAGTGAGGATGAACTCAAGGCCCAGCGGGAGGCGGTAAACGACGAAATTGAGGTGTTGCGAACGAAAATCGAGCGGATTGAGACGGATGCGATTGAGGCGTTTAACGACCATATGGATGAAGTGCTCGATGTCTTGGAGTACCGGAATCTTGAACGGATTTGGTTAGAGCGGATTGGGTCGGCGACGCAAGAGTCGCCTGGAGGAGATGGCAGTGTGTTTGAGCTGCATATTGTGCGAGAATCGGGAGGAGGAGCGACGTATGAGGATACGATAGATCACTTGAGCGAAAGCGAGCGAGAGGTCACGGGACTTGTGTTTGCATTAGCGGGGTATTTGGCGTATGACGTGTATGAAACAGTCCCGTTCATGTTGTTGGACTCCCTGGAAGCGATCGATGCAGATCGAATTGGGAAATTGATCGAGTATATCGCGGGATATAGTGAGTATCTGGTTGTGGCGTTATTGCCGGAAGCTGCAGCAGTTGTGGACGAAGATTATGAGTATCTCACTGATTTCTGAGGGAGCGTCTATGTTGAGGAGTGAGTGGCGTGGGGTCCGGGGGTTGTATACTGACCAACCCAGGTTTTCATAACAATCTTAATTTTGTTATGGTTATTCACTCAGTGGATCGGATGCCTCTGAGATCTGCAAGACAAATTAGGGTCAATTCCAATTATCTCGCACAAGTCATTGGTGATTACCAAAAAAATGTGTATTTTGATAATATTCGATATATACGAATTGGAGATGGCAGGTCGAAAGGAATCTACTCGTAGGCCAAATTGAGTTCAAGTTCATTCGCAGTGCCCAATAACAGATCCGGGATATCATCCTTATACCACGGTCCCTTCAGTCGGTGGGCCGGGCCAGAGACACTTAACGCACCTATAATCTCGTTATTAGGCCCGCGGACAGGAACCCCCACTGCCCGAGTCCCCGGGATACGTTCACCGTCATTGCGCGCAAACCCACGGTCTCGAATCATGGCGAGTTCCTCAAATAAGACATCGCTGTCAGTGATCGTGTTCGGAGTGCATTGCGGGAGACCATGTTTGGTGATAATCGAGTGGACGCGATCTTCAGAGAGACACGCGAGGATCGATTTCCCGGCGGATGTGGTATGGAGACTGGCAATTTTCCCGATTCTGACGTCCGTTTCGACCGCCTGGTTGCCGGTGTCCATATGGAGATAGAAACCAAGGCCAAACTCTTCGACGATAAACTGAGCTCGCTCCTCCGTTTCCTCGGCGAGTTTTTTGACTTGCGGGCGCGCCATTTGATAGGCTTGGAGGCGGGTAGCAGCGTGTCCGCCCAGGTTCAGAAATCGAAGACCAATGTGGTACTGCCCATCATGCTTTGCCAGATATTCCATATTATGTAATGTGGTCAAATAGCCGTGGACAGTACTCTTTGGAAGATCAAATTGGTCAGCTATCATCGAGATATCCGCGCCCCCACTTTCTTTGATATATTCGATAATTTCGAACGCTTGGGTAACGGTTTTGAGCGAGCCCGATTTCTGACCCGTATTCACCATGATGCCGATAAAACCACCAGAGCATATTCAATTTTACGGGAATCACGTTCCCGTGATGAACCTGAACGATGAGAATGAAAACGCCAGTCAAGTCCAGAAGTTGATGGAGCCCTAAATACTGGATAGAAACCATGTATTACGAATAATGGGGCCTTTCTGATCCTCATTTCCATGAGGTATAAGCAGTATCCGTATATTTCGAATAGGTAATCGATTCAGGAAGCAAGCCAGCGGTCCCCAAACAAGTCATGCGAACCAGTTCCCTTCCGATATACAGCGACAACAGCACTAGCCTGCTAATCGGATATATCGAATACATACATCGGTGGCCACAACGGATAACTTGACAAATGATAACAACACCCATATGAATGTGAGAACACCAAATAATCAGCTGCGCACTCTCAAGAAGGATCCTGCGTGAGTTATCACAGCAAGAAGTGCAGCCCGCCCATGGGGGCCACGGAGACACAATAGAATCATCAAAACAAGCAATGCAGTCCACGCAAACCATACGTCGCCGAGAACAGACAAAGCAAACATCCCGCATAGTAGGAGTCCTATCGACCGGCGCCAAAACACCACCTCGCCCCGGTAAATTACGTAAACAGCAGGACATCACCCCGCATGACTGAACAAGCATGCTACCAAATGACGGGAGACGTCGTCAACACCATGACTGATACTGTAGAGATCCACTACGACACCAGATGGCCATGAGAATCGCTGAATGATCGAGTGTGGTGAGATAAAGGAGTACAGAACCTGTACCAGGCTATTGAGACAAAATGAATATCTCCATTGGTGTGTACCCCCAAAGATATATGCTCTCAGAGACGTCGATTAAAACGAGGCATGAGCCTAGACACAGCGGACGCTGATCTCCCGCCAGAAGACCTTATAGATACACTCCTTAAGCGCGGGCGAGCCGCAATGGATCAGATAGCTGGTTATAGCCAAGAAGAGGTTGATGAACTCGTCCAGGCAGTCGCCTGGTCAATTTACGAGGAAAGCCGTGCACGGGAAATCTCGGAAGTCGCTGTCCGAGACACCGGCTTTGGGAACGTGGAAGATAAAGTCACGAAAAAACAGCGGAAAACGATGGGGACACTCAACGACATCCTCGGAGAGCCCTCGGTGGGAGTCATTAATGTCGATGAAGCAGAAGGCATCACAGAGTACGCAAAGCCCGTTGGGGTCGTCGGTGCCGTTATTCCATCGACAAATCCGGGGGCAACGCCAGTAAATCTTGCAATGATGGCGTTAAAAGGCCGTAACGCGATTATTCTCTCCCCATCACCGCGCGGGATGTCCACGTGTGAACTGGTGGTCGAGTATATCCATGATGAACTTGAGAAGATTGGAGCACCGACCAATCTCGTCCAGATGGTGCCGCCGCCCGCCAGTAAAGATAAAACATACACGCTGATGGACGAAGTGGATGTACTCCAAGTCACCGGATCGTCAAACAATGTCCAGCGCGGCCAGGAATCGGGGACGCCAAATTATTGCGTTGGCGAGGGAAACGTTGTATCGGTAATTGATAGTTCCGCCGACCTCACGGAAGCTGCAGAACGAATCAAACTGAGCAAAACCTTTGATTACGCGACGAGTTGCTCAAGCGATAACTCGGCCGTCATCGTCGATTCCGTATACACCGACGCAATCGAAGCATTAGAGGATGCCGGTGGCTATCTGTGTGATTCCAGCGAACGGGAAAAGCTCAACGAGACGATGTTCCCTGACGGACATGGATCGCTGAGCAGTGACGTAATCGCAAAACCACCGGGTGACATCGCCGAGGCCGCTGGGTTGCAAGCGCCGGGAGCCCACGAGGCTGAGTTCTTCATGGTTGAAGGCACCGGTGTCGGACCGGACTATCCGCTCTCAGGGGAGAAACTTTCTGTGGTTCTTACCCTCTATCAGGCAGCGGATTTCGATGCCGCACTGCGGACGACGCAATCGATTCTTGATTATGAAGGGTCCGGGCACTCCTGTGGTCTCCATACCACGACTGATGCGCACATTGACCGCATCGGGGAAGAAATCGACGTCTGTCGCGTTATGATCAACCAGCCACAATGTTATGGGAACGGCGGGAACTTCAACAACGGGATGAATTTCACACTCTCGATGGGCGCCGGGACGTGGGGCGGGAATCAACTCGATGAAAACTTGAAATATACCCATTTCATCAACACCACGACTGTCGCCGAAGTAATCGAAGAAGACGTGCCCACCGAAGACGAGTTGTTCGGGTCCTACTTCCAGAAGTACGGCCGGTAGGACCCCGGTTCGTAGACGTCCACCCCCACTGGAGTTCGCCGGTCGGCAGGTCAGCAATACTGGACACATCTGGGGGTGTTCGCCGGGTTCTCCGAAGATATAAGTAGACTAATACAGAAAGGCACTACTAGTGTCTTCGAATGACTGAGAAACAAGCCCAATCTGTCGAGAGTGGCGCGATTCGCGAAAGCGAGCGGATGACGCCCAGCGAAGCATTGCTCGAACAATTTGTCGCCGAAGAAACCGATGTCATGTTCGGGATCGTGGGATCGGCCTTCATGGACTTCCTCGATATCATGCCCAAGGCAGGCATTGAGTATCTCCCGGTCCGTCACGAACAAAACGCGGCTCATATGGCCGATGGGTATGCCCAGGCGTTACGCGGCCAAAAGCCCGGGGTCTGTGTCGCCCAAAACGGGCCGGGTGTGACGAATATGGTGACGGGGATCAAAGCCGCCCAATTGAATCACTCGCCCGTGATTATGTTGTCGCCGACCGCAACGACTGGCTCTATCGGAACGGATGCCTTCCAAGAAGCCGATCAGATGTCTATCTTCGAAGATTGTGTCGATTGGCAACAGCGGCTTGAAAACCAAAGCCGGATCGCCGAATATGTCCGGACAGCCCACCGAGAAGCCATCACGAAAAAAGGGCCCGCCCAGATTGACTTCCCCCGTGATCAGCTGTACGGCGAAATCGAAGTCGATATCCTCGAGCCGAACCAATACCGCCAAACAGAGGTCGGCGGCGCAGATTCGGAGCAAGTCGACAAAGCCGTCGGGATGCTTGCCGACGCTGACTCCCCCGCCATTATGGCGGGCCTTGGCACGATCTACTCGGATGCAATAGACGAAGTCGCAGAGTTGGCGGAACAACTCAATGCGCCCGTTGCCAGCTCCTATTTGCACAACGATTCATTCCCAATTAGCCATCCACTGGCTGTCGGTGCACTGGGCTATGGGGGCTCGAAATCCGCAATGCGTCTCCTCTCCGAAGCCGATTGTATCCTGGCAGTCGGGAGTCGGCTGAGTGGCTTCGGACTACTGCCACAGTATGGCATGGACTGGTTCCCACACGATGCGGATATCATCCAGATAGATAAAGACCCCTCCCAGATCGGGCGGACGACCACAGTCGAACTCGGGTTAGTTGGCGATGCTGCAAAGACGGTCAAAGGCATCACTGAGAAAATCGATGACTCGTATGGATCATCCGATAGTCGCGTCCAAGATATCCAAGACGATTACCAAGACTGGAAGGATGAACTCGAAGAGATGTCGACATCCGACCAGACACCCATCCATCCTCGGCGGGCATTGTATGATGTCACGCAGACCCTGCCCGATGGCACGATTATCTCGACAGATATCGGGAACACCTGTTCGATGGCGAATGCATACCTCGAATTTGACGAACCAGGGAACTTCCTGGCAGCCGGCACCTACGGAAACTGTGGCTTTGCCTATGGCGCTGCGATTGGCGCGAAGGTCGCTCGACCGAATGCCCCATCGGTCGCGTTCGTCGGTGATGGCGCCTGGGGGATGCAGTCGATGAATGAAGTCATGACCTGTGTTCGCGAAGGCATCAATGCCAACGCGATCGTGTTCAATAATATGGAGTGGGGTGCCGAAAAACAAAACCAATACTGGTTCTACCAAGATCGATTCGTCGGCACTGACCTTCCGGAGAACCCCGATTTCGCAGAACTTGCCCGTGACATGGGCGCCCACGGTGTCCGTGTTGAAGACCCCGAGAACATTCGGCCCGCGGTCGAAGAGATGCTCGAGACAGACACCCCATCGGTTATCGAAATCATGCAAGATGGCACGGAACTCCTCGAGCCGTTCCGCCGGGACGCCCTCGATGACCCCGAGCGGATCCTCGAGAAATACCGTCAGCCTGGTGACGCCAACTACCAAGGATGACACCGGGTCGGCGGTAACCCCCTGCGGGGGTGGCCTCTCTGAGCGATGACGAACGTAATCACGGGGTTTCACGATCGAGCACGCCAAGGGACAGCCCGAATCCTTCTCCCAGAAGGCGAGGATATTCGGATCCTCCAAGCAGCGGAAGATCTCGCGAGTGAAGGACTCGCAGCCCCCATCGTGATCGAAGGGAACGAGACGAGGCAGCTCTGCACAGAGCACGATATCGAGACAGCAGAAATTACATTCCGCTCACGTCCCACCGAGAATGACGAGGAGTATGTCCGCGCATATGCAGATCTCCGTGATGTCACCCTGTCGGTCGCCCGCGAAATGCTTTGTGACGAACTGGTCTTCGGTGCGTTGTTACTGCGGCTGGACGAGGGGGATGGCCTCGTCGCGGGGGTGAACGCGCCAACGGCAGATGTTGTGGCGGCCGCCAATGGAGTCGTCGGCTTGGCCGACGGGATCGAGACTGCCTCAAGCTACTTCCTCATGGGGTTTGACGATCCGTCAATCGGGGAGAATGGTGCACTGCTCTACGCCGATTGTGGCGTCAATATCGCCCCAACGAGTGGGCAGCTCGCGGATATCGCCGTCGCGACAGCGGACACGGCCCGAACCCTCCTTCAGTGGTCGCCCCGAGTGGCCATGTTATCGTTCTCCACCAAGGGAAGTGCTGCACACGAAGAGGTCGATCGTGTACGACAAGCCACAGAGTTGGCAGCAGATCGGCTGCCAGATGGTGTCATCGACGGTGAACTCCAGGCCGACGTGGCACTCGTGCCCTCTGTCGCCGACCAAAAACTCCCGGATGATGGATCGATCAACGGCGATGCAAATGTTCTCATTTTCCCTGATTTAGATGCGGGCAATATCGCGTATAAACTAACACAACGGTTGGCCGGTGCACGGGCACTTGGTCCGGTCTTACAAGGGTATAGCAGGCCGGTGAGTGATCTCTCTCGTGGGGCCGATACAAGCGATATCATTGATATTGCCGCGCTCACAGCTGTCCGGTCGGCTGAAGAGCAGTTGTCTGACGGTGCTGTAATCCATGGCGGATTGTTGGCACGGCGTGAAGCGGCTGCCACCAGTTCTGAGGAATCACTATAGTCCTGTATCTCCGTGGAGACCGATGGCGGGCTCGCATGACCCGAAATATTTATAGCTAGTCGTTCGAGTGTTGTTCCGTAATGGCCCGCCAGGCACTCGAGGGTCTAGAGGTCATCGACCTCGGACAAATATACAATGGGTCGTATTGTTCGCTCATTCTCTCGTATCTCGGGGCGAACGTCACGAAAGTTGAACCGCCCTTTGGTGAGCCGCTTCGATCCCGTGTAGATGAGGGCGAACCGCCGGAATTCATCATGTTGAATTCAAACAAGGATGGGATTACATTGAACCTAAAATCAGATCGGGGCAAGGAGTTGTTCAAAGAGCTGGTACGGGATGCCGATGTGCTCGTTGAAAATTATGCCGTCGGGACGATGGAGGCATTTGGATTAGGGTACGATGTGCTGTCAGAGATTAATTCTGACCTTATCTATGCTCATGCCAGCGGTTTCGGGGAATCAGGGCCGAAGAGTGAGCGGTTGGCGATGGATCTCATTGTGCAAGCGGTCGGTGGCGTCATGGATGTAACGGGCTTTCCTGATGGCCCACCGGTGAAAACCGGTATTGCACCAGGTGATTTTCTCGGCGGCATTCATCTTGCGACGGGGGTACTCGCCGCACTACATCAACGCGATCAAACCGGTGAGGGCCAGTTCGTCGAAGTTGGGATGTACGATGCGGTCTATCCGGCGTTGCTCTCCCAACTTGGTGCATATTATAAAGATGAAGAGATTCCCCCACGGACGGGGAACCGGCACAGTGGCCTTGCGAAGTGTCCGTATAATGCATATGAAACGACCGACGGATACGTGACAATTCTTTGTGCTTCAGATGCACACTGGCGGCAGTTACTTGATGCAATCGGGCTACCAGAACTGAAGGAAGATGAGCGCCTTGAGACAAACGTCCAACGGCTGAGGCATATGGATGAGGTCGATGCGATTATCGAGGAGTGGACGGCAGAGCGGACACGGGATGAGGTAGAGGACGTCCTCTTGGACGCGGGGGTTCCGTGTGGCCCGGTCCAGACGGTCGAGGAAGTAATTCATGACCCACACCTTGAATCACGGGAGATGGTGAATGAAATCGATCATCCGGCATTCGATGGCTCGATCCGTGTTCCAGGGACTCCGATTCGGCTATCGGAGTCGGCAATGCCTGAAATAACGCCCTCTCCAACAAAGGGCAGAGATAATTATAAAGTCCTCTCGGACAAACTCGGGCTGTCCGACTCCGAGATTGCTGACTTAGAACGAAACGACATCATATAGCCCTGCGAGGGGAAGACCGGGTGACAACAGGTTATTGTGGAGAGATACTTTAGAAATTATAGGAATTATATCAGTAATTTGTCCATTCCAGCAGGTACATTTAATAGTATTCGATAAGGGTAGTGTGATAGACGGTACAGAACACAACGTCAAAACCACGAACCCACCGACGAGGAAACCATACAAATGTCACAAGATACCACATCACCAGTACGACGGCGACGATTCGTGAAATACACAGCAGCAGCCGGCATTGTCGGGCTGGCAGGCTGCCAAGGCAACGGTAACGGCAACGGCAACGGTAACGGTAACGGCAACGGCAACGGTAACGGCAACGGCAACGGCGGAGACGATTATCCGTCCGATCCGATCACGGTCATTGTCCCGTGGGCACAAGGTGGCGGGACGGATCGATCTACTCGGGCGACCACGCCGACCTGGTCCGACACGCTAGATGCGAACTTTGTCGTCCAGAACTATCCGGGTGGGTCAACGCAAGTTGGTGGGGAACAACTCTACAACTCGGAGGCCGATGGATATACGGTTGCGATGTGGAACATGCCCCAGATGCAAGCCACCTGGTTGTTCCAGGACGCCCCATATGGGATGGATGACTTCGACTACATCGGAGCCCACCACTGGGATCCAACCATGTGGTTTGCGCCACCAGATGTCCCATATAGCGACATGGAAGAGTTCATCGAATACGCCCAAGAGAACGATGTCACCGTCGGGACCACCGCCGCGATCGGGAACACAGCACTCTCGGCGTTACTCGTCCAGGATCACTTCGATTTAGACCTCAACTTGGTCAATCTCGAAGGTGGGACGCCAACGCGACAAGCCACGCTCTCCGGTGAAGTTGATGCGTCAGTCAACCAGCCGTGGGCGTTCAACCCCGACCACGAAGGTGACGTCGTCGCACTGGGGACCCACACCCCCGAAGAAAACGAGCTCTGGCCATGCCCGGCATTCGCCGATCTCGGCGGAGGAGTTGCCGATGTCCCCCTCGTCGACCGTGGACTCGGTCAATGGAAGATCATGGTCGCCCCAGGCGGCCTCCAAGACGAATACCCTGACCGATACCAAGCGCTGCATGACTCATACGCAGAAGTCTTTGAGCAGGATGACTTCACCTCACGCGCTGAAGAGCAGGGTAACCTAAACCTCATCCTCCGATACCTGGATGGTGAGGAGCTCCGAGCGGAAGTGGAAGCGAACACTGAGTTCATGGAGGAATACCAACCCCTCTTTGATGAGATCTAGCCTGCAATCGATAATCGGCCAACCAACCCAGACGTTTCGGGTCGGGGATCGACAGGTAGTGATCGACTTCGGCGAGATATTGTTCCCGGCAATCGCCCTTATTTTTTGTGCGCTCTACTACGTTGATACAAGAGGGCTCCCAGAGCAATCAATGATGTACGCACAGTGGCTACTCTACGCCACCGTGCTCCTCGCCATCATCACACTCATTGAACACTCCATCTCCATCCGAACCCCCGACGATCCCGATATTGAACAGCCAGACGACCACGATGAATACGGCCCCCAAGATGAATCCGATACATCGACACCCGAGGAGAGAGACGCCGAACTCGGTTCCGAAATGGCATCAGTTGCTGCCGGTGACACAGACGAAGGAACAGACAGCGACCCAACCGAGCACTTTAACCTCCGGACAGCTGCCGGACTAGTGGTCCTGACGGCAGCCTACTTCGGAGCGCTCTACCTCGTTTCGTTCGTCATCGCGAGTATCGGCTTCCTCGCGATAGCACTCTACATGTTCGGCGAGCGAAGCCCAATCCGACTCGTCGCCTACTCGGTCGGATTCACGCTTCTGTTGTGGGCAGTATTCATTCAATGGCTCTTTGTCCCACTCCCATGATTCCAGACATCGTCTTACAGTCATCAATCAACAGCGGATTGGCGATGCTCCAGGATCCCTATATCCTCCTCGCGATATTCATCGGCGTAGGGCTTGGAATCGTGTTCGGCGCAATCCCCGGGTTTTCGGCGACGATGACAATCATCCTCCTCACGCCGGTCACCATTCCGTTCCAGGCAGCGCCCGCCCTGATTTTCCTCGTCTCGGCGTACGGTGGGGCTGTCTACGGCGGGTCAATCCCATCGATCTTGATCAATACACCCGGAGCACCCGGGTCTGTCGTCACCTGCTGGGACGGCTATGAATTGACACGAAAAGGCCGCGCGACCTATACCCTCGCCGTGTCTGCACTCGTCTCTGGCGTCGCAGGCATCTGTGCAGCCGTCTTCCTGTTAGTAATCGGGCCGCCAATTGCAGACTTCGCCTTGCAATTCGGCTCACCGGAGATGTTCCTCTTGTCTGTCTTCGCGCTCACCATTATCCCAGCTGCCAAAGGGTCGTCACTCTCCAAGGCACTCCTTGGCGGAGCATTCGGACTGCTCGTTGCCACAGTGGGCAGCGACCCCCAGTTGGCGCAACCGCGTGCGACATTCGGGTACACCATTCTCCGTGACGGGATCAACTTCATCGTCGTTTTGATCGGGCTCTTCGTGTTGGCGGAGATGTTCCAGTTGGCGTACCGCGGGACGATCATCCACTCCGATGAAGAAGTCAAAGGCGGCTTCGGTCAAGTCAAAGATGCCTTCCGCACCGTCATCTCGAAGCCAGTCGATTTCATCCGTGGGATGCTGATCGGGACGTTCATCGGCTCTCTTCCCGGCGCTGGCGCCGATGTCGCGAACTTCGTCGCCTACAACGAAGCGCAGCGATGGGCCAAAGAAGAAATCGCCGATAAATTCGGGACCGGAATCATCGAAGGAGTCATCGCTGCTGACTCCAGTAACAACGCGACCCAAGGTGGCGCGCTCATCCCCACGCTCACGCTCGGGATTCCAGGGAGCGGCTCAACGGCTGCGCTCCTCGGCGCGATTGCCATCCACGGACTCCAGCCCGGCCCTGGGCTGTTCGATCGATCCGGGACCATTGTCTACGCGATTATGTTCTCGCTGTTCATCGGGAACTTCCTGATCTTGGTGTATGGTGTCGGCGGCTCCCAGTACTTCGGGAAAGTCGCATACATCCCGGCACGCTACATTATCCCAGCGGTCGTGGTTCTGTCCGTTGTCGGCGGGTTCGCCGTTCGGAACTCCCTGTTTGACCTCTCGATTGTGTTCCTGTTCGGACTTCTCGGTGTTATCTTCGTGAAGTATGACTATCCGCTCGTCAGTCCCGTCCTTGGAGTGATCCTCGGTGGGATCGCTGAATCTGGATTCGTGACGGGATGGCTGTTGAATCGCGGGGACCCGTATGCCTTTTTCTTCAATAGTACGATCGCGATCGGGATGTTGATCTTGATTGCGCTGTCGATCATCGTGACGGTCCTCCAGAACTGACCGTCACGGCTGCTTTCCACGCCTCGATCGCCGTGGAAAATTCCGCTTGAAGGCGCCGTTGTTCCACGGCCTGCACCAAGATTTAAGTCTTCCCCTACCGGAGTGCAGTCATACAATGATCGAGAGGTGGTAATATCACCAATTACGGCTTCGTCATCGATAATCGGAAATGTATCGGGTGTCATGCGTGTACGGTCGCTTGTAAAGCAGAGCACGATGACCCCATCGGTGTCAACAAGACATGGGTGAAGTACGTTGAGAAAGGTGAGTTTCCCGATACGAAACGTAACTTTTCGGTGATGCGGTGCAACCACTGTGACGATTCACCGTGTACCGATGTGTGTCCGGTGACAGCGCTCTGGGAACGAAACGACGGTATCGTTGACTTTGACCCGGAACGGTGTATCGGCTGTAAAGCCTGTATGCAGGGCTGTCCATATGACGCACTCTACATCGACCCGGATACGTCCACAGCAGCGAAATGTAACTACTGCTCCCATCGTGTCGACACCGGGCGGGAACCAGCGTGTGTGACGGTGTGTCCGGAAGACGTCATCATCGCCGGCGACATGGAGGACACCGAGACGGAGATCTCACGAACGATCTCGAATCAAGACGTCCAGACTCGCAAGCCCGAAAAGGGCACAGAACCAAAGTTATTCTACGTCGACGGCGACGATACCAGCACGCGAGGCGGCACGACAGCTCGCGAAGAACACTACATGTGGAGTGATGCCCCCAACCACATGGAGACACGAGGGGCCGCTCAGGAAGACTTCGACATCCAGCGAGCCGCCGAATCACTCGCGAACTCCGATGTGACGTTACCGACAGACGACGCCCAATCGGACGCGCGAGCAGACGGTGGCTGTAGCTGTACCGATTCGTGTGGCTGTACCGACGACACCACAGAGTCCGAGGTTGTCTCCGACGGTGGATACAGTACACAGAGTTCGACTGCAGAACCCGAGTCGTCGTCATCGAAAACGGAGCGAGCATACGAACTCCTCCATGAAGAAGCCCAGCGGGTGTACGATGTCGGAGAATCACATTACACGTCGTGGGGCTGGGAAGTCTATTCGTACACATGGACGAAATCCATCTCGGCCGGCGTGATGCTATTGCTCTCGCTCCTTATGCTGAGTGGCGTACTCACCCCAGATCCAACGCTTTTCGCCGTTGGCGCCGTCGTCAGCGGCGTATTCCTCGCCGCAACTGGTGTGTTACTGATCGCAGACCTGGAACAACCGATGCGGTTCCACTGGGTGTTACTCCGTCCGAACTGGAACTCGTGGCTGGTCAAGGGCGCCTACATCATCACGGCGTTCGGTGGTCTCCTTGGCGCCATCGTCATCGGATGGCTAGTCGTTCCCGGCCTCATCGTGCACCCGGTCGTGATAGCGCTGTGTGCCGTGTTCGCAGCGGCGACAGCGGTCTACACCGCGTTCCTGTTCAGCCAATCAAAAGGCCGTGATCTGTGGCAGAGCCCAGCAATGCCCGGACATATGTTCACGCAAGCAATCGTGGCTGGTGCTGCCGCCACATCATTGCTGGGCTTCGCCGCCTACGAAGGACTACTCGGGCCGTCACGCTGGGCGCTCGTCGGAGGGTTGCTCGTGCATGCGGCATTGGTCGCATCAGAAATCTTCACCCCCCATCAAACAGAAGACGCAGAAGAGGCCGCCGCACGGATCACGCGCGGCCGGTTCTCACAGCCGTTCTGGCTCGGTGGCATCGGCGTCGGAATCGTCGTTCCGCTCACGCTCCTCATCGTCACCGCTGCCCCGCTGGCAGTCGCAGCCGCCGGTCTTGCCGCGCTCGGCGGGCTGCTGGCATTCGAGTACTGTTGGATAATCGCTCCGCAAACAATCTCGCTCGCCTAATATGGGTCACGAATACGATCTCAGTCGAATCGAACGGATCGCCGAGCAACTCGGCGTGCTGTCAGACCGCTCGAGTTCGACAACAAAGCAACGACAGGGGACGTACGACCACGTTACACCCCTCACGGACGATGGACAGCTCACTGATTACCCGGACCCCGCCGATTGGCATGACTGGGTTGAATACGAGGCCAGCGGTGAACCGCGAGATTACTCGGTGGTGCCAACGGCCTGTTTCAACTGTGAAGCAGGGTGTGGCCTGCTCACGTATATCGATAAAGAAACCGGTGAGATTCGGAAGATCGAAGGGAACCCAGAACACCCGGGGAGTCGCGGCCGGAACTGCGCCAAAGGCCCTGCGACTGTCAACCAGATTAACGATCCGCAACGCATTGAGTATCCGCTCAAGCGGGACGGTCCTCGTGGCAGCGGGCAGTGGACGCGGGTCTCGTGGGATGAGGTCCTTGAAGACATTGCTGGCCGGATGCGGTCGGCGATTCAAGAAGACCGCGGGAACGAAATCACCTATCACGTGGGTCGCCCGGGGCATGAGGACTATATGGATCGAGTGATCGACGCATGGGGTGTCGATGGTCACAACTCCCATACGAACATCTGTAGTGCCGGTGCACGGACGGGATATGGGTTGTGGCATAAATATGACCGGCCAAGTCCTGATTTCGCGAATGCAGAGTTCATCCTTCTCCTGTCCGCGCATCTTGAGTCGGGTCACTATTTCAACCCGCATGCCCAGCGGATTATGGAAGGGATGCAAGAGGGTGGCGAGCTCGCGGTCATGGATCCGCGGCTGTCGAACACCGCGGCGCTGTCGGATTTCTGGCTCCCGACCCAGCCGGGGAGTGAACCGGCCGTCCTGCTGGCGATGGCGAACGTTCTCATCACCGACGACCTCTACGACGAATCGTTCCTTCGGAACTGGGTGAACTGGCAGCAGTTCCTCGACACCGAATATCCAGAGCGTGACCAGCACTTCGAGGAGTACCTTGACGTCCTCAACGAGGTATACGGCGAATTCACGCCGGTGTATGCGGCCGAACAAAGCGGGGTTGATGCCGGGAAGATCGAGAAAGTCGCTCGGAAGATCGGGGATGCAGCTCCGCAGTATGGCAGTTACATCTGGCGGAGTGCTGCCAGTGGGAACGAAGGCGGCTGGCAGGTGTCCCGGACGCTGCATTTCCTGTCGGTGTTAACCGGGGCCGTCGGCACGGAAGGCGGAACCTCGCCGAACGGCTGGCATAAGTACCATCCGACCCTTCCGAATACCCCGCCGCGACAGAAACTGTGGGATGAAGTCCAGCTCCCACAGGAGTATCCGTTCGCACATTACGAGTTGAGTTACTTGCTCCCGTATTTCCTGAAAGAGGGCCGCGGGAAGATTGACACCTATTTCACACGGGTGTTCAACCCGGTGTACACGTATCCGGATGGCTTCTCGTGGATTGAAGCCCTCACCGACGAAGAGAAAATCGGGTTACACGTTGCGATGACGCCAACGTGGAATGAGACCGCGTACTATGCCGATTACGTTATCCCGATGGGGCACAGTCCCGAACGCCACGATATTCAAAGCCAGGAGACACACGCCGGGACGTGGGTGACATATCGCCAGCCGGTGTTACGTGAGTATGCTGAACGGGAAGGGGAAGATATCGAGTTCACGTACGAAGCGAACCCAGGCGAAGTGTGGGAAGAAGATGAGTTCTGGATTGAGCTCTCCTGGCGGATTGATCCGGACGGTGACCTCGGCATACGGGAGTACTTCGAGAGTCCGTATCGCGACAGTGATGGCGACGACCCGGTGAAGATGACGATTGATGAGTACTACCGGTATGTCTTCGAACAGGAAGACGGTCTCGTGGAACGAGCCGCCGAGGTGGATATGTCGCCGCTTGAGTATATGAAACACTACGGCGCCTTCCAGGCATCGACGAACGAGTATAACATCCACGAGGAATCGCTTGACGAGCGTCTTCTCGAGGAAGATGACGTCTGGGTCGATGAGTATGACACGATTCGTCGTGGTGACAAACCCGCGTCGTACTCGGAATCTGACGGGTCGGAAGTCCTTGGTGTTATGGTCGATGGCGAGCCAAAACGCGGGTTCCCGACACCTACCGGGAAACAACAGTTTTACTCCCAAACGATCGCCGAGTGGGGCTGGGACGACGAGCAGTACACGATCCCGAATTACCTCAAATCGCACGTCCATCCAGAGAACATCGACTATGAGAATGGTGAGATGGTGCTGGTCCCGACGTTCCGCCTCCCGACACAGATTCATTCGCGGTCGTCCAACAGCAAATATCTCGAAGAGATATCACACAATAACCCGGTGTGGATCCATACGAACGATGCAGCTCGACTCGACGTGGAAACAGGGGACCTTATCCGGCTTGAAACGGATATCGGGTACTTCGTCAACGAAGTCTGGGTGACTGAAAGCATCAAACCGGGACTCGTTGCCATGTCCCACCATATGGGGCAATGGAAAGTCGAGCGAGACGATGATGGAGAAATAGAGGAAGGGGGGGATGGCTTCGGGAAGGTAACAGTCGATTTGAATAACGACGAAAGCATGTGGGGAATGCGGCAAGTGAGCGGCATTACACCGTTTGAAAGTACCGATCCGGATAGTGAACGGATCTGGTGGAATGACGGCGGAGTCGCACAGAACCTCACGCACGCGCCCCATCCTGACCCGATCTCGGGGATGCATTGTTGGCATCAGAAAGTTCGCGTTAAGCCCGCAGACGACGACGACTATTACGGCGACATCTATGTTGATACCGATCGCTCATTCGAAATCTACCGCGAGTGGCTCGAGAAGACGACGCCGGCACCGGGGCCGGGTGGGCTTCGCCGACCCAAATGGTTGAAACGCCCAATTGCACCCCCGACTGACGCTGGCAACGATGCCGCCTGGTACGTCGATGGACCGATCGGACGGCCAGACCGCTGGGATACAGAGAGTCGAACGACAACACAGGGAGACTCAAGTGAAGACGGTACCAATGACTGATATATGCCTGGACCGTCGGGCTCGAACACGCTCACGCCGGCAGACCGGCTTCGTGACGCAGTAGCGGATGCGGCGGTCGGGGCGGATGAGCTTACCACGAGCCTCACTGCGATGGACGTGGTTGACTCCCTTGAAATTCGTGACGGCCAGGCGATAGTGTCGGTATCGCTGCCCGTGCCGGCTGAGACCGTCCGTGCCAGTATTGAGCGCGATATCGCTGACATCGGCGCCGATATCGACGGCGTGACAAATGTAGTCGTTCGGTGGGAGACAGCCATCCCCAACGATGGTGGCCACGTAGAGATGCTTCCAGACGTCAAAAACCTCATTGTGGTCGGGAGTGGGAAAGGTGGCGTTGGGAAAAGTACGGTCGCGACAAACCTCGCGACCGCACTCGCTGCCACCGGAGCTGATGTGGGGCTCCTCGATGCCGACGTGTATGGGCCAAATGCACCGGCGATGCTCGGTCTCGATGACCGCACGCCCGAGGCGACCCTCGAATCAACTATTGCGCCACGGGACGCCTACGGCGTGAAGGTCATGAGTATGGGGTTCATCGTCGGTGAGGACGACCCCGTGATTTGGCGTGGCCCGCTCGTCGATGACCTCCTCACACAGTTACTTGATGATGTCGAATGGGGGGCCTTGGATTATCTCTTCGTTGATCTACCGCCCGGTACAGGAGATGCCCAGTTATCCCTCGTCCAGCATCTACCGGTCACCGGCGCAGTAATCATCACGACCCCCCAGGCCGTCGCGGTCGATGACGCACGACGCGGACTGACCCAGTTCACAAGATATGACGTGCCCATACTCGGGATCGTCGAGAATATGGCTGGCTTCGTGTGTCCAGACTGTGACACGATGACGGAGATCTTCGGGGAGGGCGGCGGGCAGGCGCTCGCTGATGAGTTCAATATACCACTTTTAACGCAGCTGCCGCTGGATCCAAACGCAGGTACCGACACCGAACCGGAGGAGGCAACCCCGCCAGGTATCCGTGTGCCCGGTATCGGTCGGCTACAATTACCGCGGACACAAGCAGAACGAGCGACGCAACAGCGGCAAGCCCCGATCACGGTGCGAGAGACCGAGAATGACCTCCGGGAAGCACTTCGTGTGGCAGCCAGTCGAGTTGCTGCCCGCACCGCACACCTCGCTTCCAAGCAAGCGTAGCATTACTTCTTGAGAGCGACCATGCGTCCACAGGCCACACATCTGGCAAAGTAGGTCGAATCGCCCTCATGCCGCCACCGGGAGCCACAACTCGGACAGTTCAGTACCTGGCTTGACATCACAATACAGGTGTTGCAGTGGGGATGGCATCTATGTTCCGCTATCGCCAGGCAATAACCAAGGCCGGGGCAAAGCTATTTTATTCTCGGTAAACTGCTGGACAGTATGGTCATTGTTGTAGCGGTTGATCAGACGAACCACGCGCCGCAGCTGATCCGCGAAGGACAGCTCCTTGCGGACGCATTCGGCGAAGATCTCCACGTCCTGCATGTCCTCCCGAGATCCGAGTTCGCTGATCTGGAACAAGAGGAAGTCCGTCGAACCGGACAGCCCGGAGGGAAAAGTGCTGGAGAAGCCCATGCATCGAATATCGCCACGGAAATCGCGGGCCTCACTGACCTCAACGAGGACGCATTTACGCCGGTCGGTCTCATCGGAGAGCCCAGTAAACAAATCGTACGATATGCTGAAGAGAACAATGCTCGGTACGTCGTGCTTGGCGGTCGGAAACGAAGCCCGATCGGGAAAGCAGTCTTCGGCAGCACGACCCAATCAGTATTGATGAACACAGACCGAAGCATCGTGACGGTGATGCGAGACGGCGATGAATAACGCACTGCAGACCGGCGGGCACCTATCATAGCGACCGCACGTGTAGCATTCAATACCCGGGCTGCCGCGGGTAGAGAGGCTCTGGCATGGGAGGAGGTGGACGGTACCCCACTCGTGGAGTCCTCCGTACGTGCGTAGGCCACCGGTGCAGGATGTGAGCTCCACCGATTCGGCATCATCCACGGGTGAAATCCGGGGCACGAGTGTGATTGTCGACCGGGGTGGCAGTAGCTTCAAGAGGCATGTCGTGCAACGACAGACGATGCACGACCGTACGTCAGGGTCCTCGAAACTAGCTCGGCAAGAGGAGGCATAGTGGGATGGACAACCGAACTGTGTCTGCGCCAGGGCATGCGACAGATAGCCCGGAAACTGTCTGGGAACTGCAACTCCCTCGAATTCGATTCGGGCGAGATGCCTCACGGGAACTCCCCCAGGAGTTGACGGCCCTTGATGTCGCAGAGGCTGGCCACGGCGTCCTGATTACTGATACCCACGTCGCCGCTGCTGGGCATGCAGAGAGAGTCGTTGACATCCTAGAGGAGGCAGGGTTTCAGGTTGATGTCTTCGATGAGTGTCAACGAGAGCCGTCGATCAATTCGATCAAACAATGTATGCGGTTCGTCGACCAGCAGACGAACGGTGCAGGCTATGATTTCTACCTTGGACTCGGTGGCGGCACGTGTATGGATACCGCAAAGGTGGTCCGGACCGTCCGAGCGAACGAAGGATCGACCCTTGACTACATCAGCGAACCGACGGGGAATGGTCGATCGCTGGAACGGTCTGGAGCCCCGCTTGTGTTACTCCCCACGACTGCGGGCACGGGCGCGGAAATTTCGCCTGTCGCCATCGTCGATGTCCCCCAAGCGGAGACAAAAGAAGGAATTGCGAGTCAGTATGTCCGTGCAGACGCCGCCGTCCTCGACCCAATATTCTCAGTGACATTACCACCAGATGAAACTGCATTGACCGCGATGGATGCATTAGGGCAGGCGATTGAGGGATATATGACCCACCCGTTTGACTCCCTACTTCGAGCGACCGATCCTGCAGAGCGGCCGGTGTATGCTGGCCGTACACCACTGACAGAGATGTGTAGCGAAAAGGCGATAACGCTCCTGTATGGGAATATCCGGCAGGCAGTGCACAATGGCGACGATCTGGCCGCTCGGTCAGATATGTTACTCGGTGCATTATTCGGCGGGATTGCAGCCCTCACCGCTGGATCGAATCTTTGTCATGCCATGTCGTATCCGGTTGCAAACAAGTGGAAGACCCATCACGGCGAAACGATCGCGGTCCTAACGCCGGCAAGCACGCTTGATTACAACGTGGGAAGCAACCCCGAACGGTACGAGCGGGTGGCTGACCTGTTTGGCGTCGACACTAAATCGATGCATCCACGCGAGGCTGCTGATGCCGTCAAGCACGAATACATCCAGTTACAACAGGATCTCAACGTCGTCCCGAGTGGCCTCACTGAACTCACCGGCGCAACGGAAGATGATGTCGATGAACTCGCCAGACGGTGCCTTGAACAACAACAGCGGCTTACGCGATGTAATCCGCGGTTGCTCACAGAATCAGCGGTCGCTGATGTCTACCGGGATGCCCTCCACAACTGGACGACGTAGACGGGTCTCGGTGGATGGATTCAATTCCGAATAGTGGAGTCAGGCTTGGATCCCACGGGAGGCGGATTGTGGAATCTCGCGTCGAATTCACTTAATGGAGAAGCCGCCATCAACGACTAACAGGTGACCATTCACATAACTGGCATTCTCGGAGCCTAAATAGACAGCCGTGTCAGCAATCTCCTCGGGCATACCTAGCCGGCCCATCGGGGTCATCTCTTCGAGGTAGTCTCTTCGCGTCTGGCTCATCGTTTCGCGAGCCAGCGAGGTGAGGACTCCACCAGGCGCAATCGCATTTACTCGAATACCGTCAGCGCCATAATCGATCGCGGTTTGCCGCGTCAACATTGTCACCGCCCCTTTCGAGGCGCAGTACGCGGGTGCTCGCGCCCGCCCGATCTTCCCGCTGATCGAGGAGATGTTCACGATACTCCCGCCAGTATCCTGCTCCAACATGTGACGGATTGCTGCTTTCGTCCCGTGATAAACACCGTCGATATTGACGCTGGTGACTTCCGCCCAGTCCTCTTTAGTTGTCTCATGTATCTTTGATTCATGTAAGATACCGGCATTGTTGACCATGATGTCGATTGTGCCAAACTCGCCACTCGTTGCCTCAACTAATGCCATCACGTCATCGTGGTCAGAAACATCAGTGTGGATAAATAATGCATTCCCACCATCCTCAGCGATGACATCGGCCGTGGGTCGGCTGCCATCTTTCGGTGTTTCTTCGATATCCGTCACCACAACGGATGCACCGTTCTCAGCGAATGCCAGGGCGATGGCCCGTCCAATTCCACTCGTGGCACCGGTCACGATTGCTGTCTTGCCGTCTAACATACGGGAGTAACTCGGCTAATACTGGCAGTGATTCCAGTATAAAGCCTTCCCCGAGACGCCATCCAACCCGTCGCGTTCCCGCTAAACCTGTCGGACAGCGTGACTCACCATCGAAAGTGGGCACCATGGACGCAGGCCGGGTGGAACAGCCCTGCCTGTGGCGTTATGATGATTTCTGGTCTGATTCTCGACGTTTCAATTCTTCGCGCGTGATCATATCCGCTGCAAGAAGGAAGCAGACGAATAGCAGCAGGAGAAATAGTTGGACGGAGCTTAAGATCGGCTCAATATCGGTTTGCGAGAGGACGATAATATAGATCAAATAGACAAAAAACAGTCCAACTGCAATCGTTTCTACGATCGCCAATAGAATTGATGTCCGCGAGTTCGTGATTCGCTGCTTGACCGACATCATATCACGACGTAATTGAGGCCGTCAGTATAAGAATGGATGGTGGTTGTCCACCCGATAGCGATCCGTTTGTATCGCGGTTCAGCCGATAGTGGTGGTGGGGGTGTCATGAATAGATGAAGGTGCTTAATGGCGGGTAATATGCGACGATCAGAACGACGAGGATCATCGCGACGAGATATGGGAGCGCGGCTTTCGCGATTGGGAGGACTTCCTGGTCGGTGATTGCCGCCATCACGTAGAGATTAAGCCCAATTGGCGGAGTGATAAACCCGACTGCTAACGCGAGGTTCATGAATATCACAAAGTGAATTGGGTCCATCCCCATTTCTGTCGCAACGGGGAGGAGGAGCGGCCCGAGGATGAGGATATTCGGTGTCGTCTCCATAATTGTACCAGCAGCGAGGAAAATGAGAAGCATGGCGAAGACAATCTGCCAGTCGGCGGACGTGGGCCCGATCATGAGGTTGGTCACCATTTCGGGGATATTGTAGATCGCCATGATCTGGCTCAACACGAGAGCGATGCCGATGATCGGCGTAATGATTCCGTTGATAACCGCGCTCTGTTCCATCATCCGGGGGAAACTGGAGAACACGATCTCTCGTCGCGCAATCCCGACGACGACGGCGACGAAAACGGCGACGGCTGCTGCTTCGGTCGGGGTAAAGACGCCAGCGTAGATGCCACCGAGGATGATCACAGGAATCATCAAGGCAAACTTGGCGTCCCAGATCGCGAAGGCGGCTTCGCCGGGTGAACTGTGGGGACTCGGTGTTTCATAGTCACGGAGATAGTTCACGATATTGTGCGCCACAATAGCGCTGAGGAGGATGAGGATGCCTGGCACGATCCCGGCGATGAAGAGCCGTGAGACCGAAACGCCGAGGACCGTTCCGGCGATGATGTAGGTGATACTCGGTGGGATGAGGATCCCGGTTGATGCGCCGCTGGCAATGAGTGCGGCTGCATACGAACGGGGTAAGCCGTACTCGGTGAGATGATGGTGTGAAATCCGGCCGATAGCGGCGGCATCCGATGAGTTCGAGCCGCTAATCGAGGCGAACAGTCCACAACCGACGAGGGTCGCGGTCCCGACGCCACTTTTGAAGCCACCGAAGAGATCATTGGCGAGTCCGAGTAATTTTGATGAGAGACCTGATTCCACGATAGCGTCTCCCGTCAAGATATACAGCGGTATCGCGAGAAGCGCGAATGAATTCAATCCGGTGAACAGGGTACTCCCATAGAGGGTGGTGGGCACGAGGTCGGTTGTTTGGACGAGTAACACGGAGCCGAGACCAAGCGAAACGAGGACGGGGACACCAATGGCCAACAGAATGACCATCACGAGAACAGGGAGCAGGACTTCATTCATTCGTTGTCATCACCCACAAAGATAGATTCACCTTGATAGACTGGGACATTCTGAATGACCGCCTTGATGTCCCACGCCATCATCTGGAGGGTTCGAATGACCAAGAGTGTGAACCCGATGAGAACCGCGATCATGAAGTATTCTTGATTCACACGGAGTGCCTGTGTCACCGCGCCGCGCTCCCGGGTTGTGAGCAAGACGGGGACGTACCATTTCATCGAATAGTACGCAAAGATCAACATCGCGACGTCGCTGATGATGTATGTAACGCCGGTCATTCGGGATGACAGGTAATTGTGCACGATGTTGATGCGAATGTGTTGTCGACGACGGACTGCCCATGCCGCTCCGATCCAAGTCAGATATATGAAGATGAACCGCGCTGTTTCTTCGCCCCAGAGGCTCGAGAAGTTGAGGACAAAGCGGCGGAAGACCTCAAGGACGATGATCAAGGTGAGATAGAGGTAGAACCCATAGATGAGGAACCGTTCTGAGTTCTCATCGAAAATGGTGACGAGTCGTCGCCATCCTGTTCGCTCTTCTCGGGGCGTTGAGATCAGGGACAGCCGTGTTTCACGATCCGACATTGCTATACGAATTCTGGAATGGAGTCGCTATCCGTCGTAGTTCGATTCCAACTCGTCGAGGGTTGGTTCGGTGACGCTGAAGTCGCTCTCGGATTGGACCGCTTGTTCGAGGGTTTCAAACGTATCCATATCCCCGGCCAGTTCTTCTTTCCAGCTGTCCCATTCGGAGCGTTGATAGCCGACGACATCTATCCAATCTTCACGCTCCGATTCGCTTACCTCAAAGAATTCAACGCCGACATCACGCAGGTCGTTATACGAGTTTTGTCGGGCGACTTCGAGTTGGTCAAGGGTATCACCAAAGGTTTCTTCACCGGCTCGATCGACGGCGTCTTGTAAATCATCAGGGAGAGACTGATACCAGGTGTAACTCATCGCATAGTTCTGGATATCAGGGATCATATCGAGTAACGTAACGTGTTGGAGCGTGTCCCGCAGACCAAAGACATTACACGCCATGAAATCGACGTGAAGCGTTTCAGCGACGCCTTCTTGCATGGCGGTCGCTGTTTCTCCCCAATCAATTGGCGTTGGATTTGCACCAACCATTTCCCATAATTGAGAGAGAATCTCGGAGGCGTTAATCCGGTGTTTGACGCCTTCCATGTCGCCCGGCGTTATTTTTGGTTCGTCGGGTGTGGGCCCCGTATTGAGATGCCGGGGATCCCAGGGGACGTACATGAATGGCTGGAAATCATTTTCCCGGAGATTATCGTGGACGGTATTGTCCCACGCATCGCTCGTCACAAGATTGGTTACTTCTTGGTTCGGACCGGCAAGGAAGGGAAGATTCACCAGGTCAACTTCCGGTGCATATGGAGACATATTCCCCAAGGAGAAAAGCCCCATTTCAACTGATCCTTGCTGGACGAGGCGTGCGAGTTCCGTCCCGGTACCGAGCTCACCGCCCGTATGGACTGTGACCGATATTTCGCCATCAGATTCTGCTTCGATGTTCTCTTTGATTTCCTGGTGCATCGTCGGCAACCGATCGTTCTGCCCTTCTGGATACGGACTTGCGACACGCATTTCATAAGATCCATCGCCGTTCCCCCCGTTCCCGCCGTTCCCGCCGTTCCCGCCGTTCCCGCCGTTTCCGTCACCGTTCCCCATACAACCGGCGAGACCTACGAGCGACACCGCTCCACATGTCTTAAGGAAATGCCTCTTGCTGGATGATGGCATACAGCAACCGTATTCCTCCTTCTGGTATTAACCTTTTCCGGTTCCGGTGCCGTCGTCTATGGGTTTTAACCGATCGATAGAGCCGCGAGGAGTTCTCATGGAATAGGTCCACAGACATCGCGACGGCCATCAGCGTGAAGGCTATGGTCGTTGTCGCTGGCAGTCGTATACGTGAAGAGATCGTTCGAGACATTCTGCCTCTTGGCGATGATGCAACTGAGATGTAGTGACCGAGATGTAATCAGGCACAACCAGGGTATATCGTCGGTTGGGAACTCGCTTCATGCAACCGACGCCATGGTTCTGCCCGCCAGCCACACCCCGGCTTTCGACACGGATGGAGTCATACCGCCTGATGAACTCTCACAGAGAGGGCGTGGTCATCGGGCCCGTCCAGCACAAGGAGAATAACCGTGAGGTGAGGTGACTTGAATGTGAGTTCGACGCTGAGGGCGAATCTGGTTGCGCAATTTAAATTATGGTGGGTTGCAACTAGGCGAATGTTATGTCCGAAAATGGGCACCAGGAGAGATACGACGACCTGCCGTTTAACGAGTTGGATATTATCGAAGGCATGGATCCGGAGAAAGTAGCGAAGCACTTTCCCGTCGAACGAGAACCGCGGATCGATACGATGGATGAGCCGGTAATCATTGAGAATGCCTATGCGGGCTGGCAAGAAGGTGGTGACCGATACCCCGCGCTCCCAGAGGGACCCGAAGAAATGACCGAAGACCTCATTGAGGCAGTTGAGGCAGGAGCGGTCGCCGTCCACGTTCATCCGCGTGATGAAACAGGGTATCCGACAGTCGATGCAGACCTGTTGTCCGGTATTCTCGACCCGGTGTTCGAGGAATGTGGTGAAATCGTGACGCTCAACCACACGTGGGACGTCGGTCGACACGCCGATTTCATCTCTGAAACCGAAGAATTGCTCGAACTCGGCGAGGG
>CAZSSY010000001.1:68495-105252 GCA_964609565.1 uncultured Natronomonas sp. | reverse complement strand
CACGCCTCGCTTTCGACTGTCGGTGGGCGCATCACCGCCGAGTACGTTCTGCCCGACGAGACCCGCGAGACGCCCCACGCGGAGTACCTCTTGGCCGACGACTACGAGACGACGGGCGCGACGCTTCAGTACCGCGAGAGGACGGACGAGTTCTACCTTCATGTCAGAACAAAGGCTGACGTGGACGGTCCCGACCCATGTGAGAACGGAACGGTTCTCGGCGTGGACCTCGGGGTCGAAAACATCGCCGTCACGTCGACGGGCGTGTTTTGGTCCGGTGACGAACTTGACCACTGGCACCGCGAGTACGAGAAGCGTCGTGCATCCATGCAGCAACGCGGCACGCGCTACGCCCACGAAGCGATGCAGCGCGTCGGTGAGGCCGAGACGGGTCGATTCGAGCAGCTGCTGCACCGGGTGGCGAATGGCATTGTTCGGGAGGCCGCCGACGGTGGGTGTTCGCATATCGCCTTCGAGAACCTGACGGACATCCGCCAGCGAATGCCTGGCGCGAAGCGGCTTCACGCGTGGGCGTTCCGACGCCTGTTCGAGTATGTCTCGTATAAGGCCGACGAGCGCGGTATCGTGGTCGGACAGGTGAACCCGCAGTACACGAGCCAGCGATGTTCGTACACGGACTGTGGTTTCACCCACTCCGACAATCGCCCGTCGCAAGAACACTTCGAGTGCCAGACGTGTGGGTACGAGATTCATGCCGACTATAATGCGGCGAAGAACGTCGGCTTCAAACTCCTCCGTCGGTTGCACACGTCCTCCGGCGGAGACGCACCCGTAGGCGTGCGTATAAACACCGGGACGTTGACCGAGAGCGGATTTGAACCCGCACCAGCGTTGGTTCGATCGGGAGTCCATGGTGAAAGCCCCGCCCTTTAGAGCGGGGAAGCTTACCCGTGATTGTGACTGTCGTTTCATCGGTGACGCCTCGCGCGGCTGGCCGGTCAACGTTGATGGCTACCGTGATTGTATACTCACCTGGCTGGACCGGTTCCCACCGCGATTCTGTCGTCCTGATTCGTTGATCCCAGTGCCGGTGGAACTGTTTGTGTTCGCCGCGATCGAAGTGAAACCGGCCATGTTCGGGTGGGGGATCGTACTGGTCGACCTGTGATGCCTCCGGATGACCGTCCACTGTCCAATACCAGAGGCGGGGTGACTGTGTCTGTAGGCTAATTGGGAGTGGGAGTTGATTCCGCATTCGGATGGTGATCGGGATCGGTGTTCCGACAGAATACACCGAGTGTGGCGTTGCCACCGATACATGTATTGCGCGATACTGGAGTCCAGTAGGAACGAGGAGCCGACTCATGAGGCTGCTATTAATCGAACGCATCACCTGTGGTGTCTGCGTGTGGTCGCTGGCATTTGGTGTGAATGGGTCATCGTCTTGCCGGCGAACAGCCGCTGAATCATAGATCCGACGCACTAGGAATGGATTGGCATGACAGCCATCAAAAACATTGCGTGGCCACAAAAGGCGCCGTCGCCGGAGTGGAGTCTCCATTCTTCCGCGTCGCTGCCGGTGGAGCCGGTGGTCATGGGAATATAGCGCGGAATCCCGGTCTTTCTGGGCGGGGAAGCTTACTCGGCATCTGCATGGGGGGTGTCCGTGTCGGTATTCTCATGGAGGAGACACGCGATTTCATTTGTTTCACCCGTCTGAGTCATCTCTGGGTGGGTGGTTTCACACGGTGAGACGAGGGCTGTTGTGAGTCGGTCACGGGCGCCGTCGAGATCATGTTCACGAAGCCGCGCAATCACGTCCTCAAGGATGGTGTCGACGGCTGGATCAGCAACGGTGTCTGGCAGATCGAATTCATCTCGAAGCCGCTCTTCGAACGCAGCTGTCGTCGATTCAGGCGGCTGTTGGGTGGTGACGCCGACAATCGCACTCCGTTTGTCTGCGTCCTGCAGTCGCTGTTTGAAATTGAGGATGTTCCGCCAGATTGTCTGGTCAATCTCAGTATCTGTCGGCGGGATGACGCGCGGACACCGCGTATGGAATCGGCACCCTGTGGGTGGATCGATCGCTGATGGGACGGGCCCGGTGAGGCGAATCTGGTCGCCCTCCCAGTCGGGATCTGGTTCGGGGATGGCCGAGAGTAACGCTTCCGTGTATGGATGGTGGGGTGGGGTGAAAATCTCGGGTGTGGCGCCGACTTCGACAAATTCGCCGAGATACATGACTGCGATTCGGTCCGCGATGTGTTCGACGACGCTCAAATCATGCGCAATGAAGATGTAGGATAGCCCGTACTCTGTTTGGAGATCGACCAATAGGTTGAGGATTTGCGCCTGGACACTCACGTCGAGCGCACTCACCGGCTCATCACACACGATGAGGTTGGGCTCGACGGCGAGCGCGCGGGCTATCCCGATCCGTTGGCGTTGCCCACCTGAGAATTCGTGCGGATATCGCGTGGCATGCCGCGGATTCAATCCCACTGTCTCCAGGAGGTCAACGACTCGGTCGTCACGATCAGTCGGCGATCCAATATCATGGATGTCAAGTGGTTCTCGAATCACTTCACCCACCGTGAACCGCGGATTCAGACTCGAAAAAGGGTCTTGGAAGATATACTGCAGGTCGGTTCGGAGTTCTCGGAGACGCCGATCTGTGATCGCGGTTAATTCCTCATCGCGATAATAGATTTCGCCAGCTGTTGGCTCGATCAACCGCAGGAGTGCTTGCCCGAGCGTACTCTTCCCGCAGCCACTTTCCCCGACGATGCCCAGCGTTTCGCCAGTATACACCGTTAAGTCGATACCATCAACCGCTTTGACCGATTCTCTGCGGCCGAGCACGCTCTTGAGGAATCCGGTTGACGTCTGGTAGTATTTCGTTAAATTCTCTGTCCAGAGCACGGGGTCTTCTCGGTGGGCCGCCATGCTATCACGGAGACTCCGTTGACCCGCTGGCGTCATTCTCGGTGTCATCGCCATGTTGCCTGGTGGATGCACGGTCACGTTCGCGGTCGACGTCGACGTGGAAGTCCAGGCCGTCGTCCAGATCACCGGTATATTCGAGGCAGGCGGCGGCTCGTTCGGTCGATACTCCATCAACTTGCGTACCCGTTTCTGGGTCGACGAACGCGGGTTCGATCCGGGTACAGACGGATTCGGCAAACGGACACCGTGGATGGAAGGAACAGCCCGACGGGACATCAATCAGATCAGGCATCGTGCCGGGGATCGACTCCAACCGATCTCGAGTATCGCCGATCCGCGGGACAGAACTCATCAATCCAACAGTGTAGGGGTGTTTCGGGTCGTAAAACAGTTGCTCGACGGGTGCCGTCTCGACTGGTTTGCCTGCATACATCACCATCACGCGGTCACAGACCTCTGCGATCACGCCGAGATCATGCGTGATGAGCATCACTGCCGTCTCGAACTCCGCTGCCAGGTCCTCAATCAGGTCGAGAATGGTCGCCTGCAGTGTCACATCGAGCCCCGTCGTGGGTTCATCACAGATGAGTAACGACGGGTCACAGGATAGGGCAATCGCAATACCGACTCGTTGTTGCATGCCGCCGGAAAACTCATGAGGATAATCCGAATACCGTGATTCGGCATTCGGAATCCCGACATCGTCGAGCAGTTGCACTGCCCGTTCACCGGCCTCTGGCTTGGAGTACGCAAGGTTATGATGGATCGTTTCGGCGATCTGTTCGCCGACGGTGTATACCGGATTAAGTGCTGTTTGAGCGTCCTGGAAGATCATCGCGATGTCATTGCCACGGATATCACGGACGGCCGTCTCCGACAGGCCCCGGATATCTTCTCCGTCAAACCGAATCTGTCCTTCCTCGATTTGTCCGGGCGACTGGATGAGCCGCATCACGGAGAGTGCTGTCACGCTTTTCCCTGCTCCGCTCTCACCGACAACTCCGAACATTTCTCCGCGTTTTACATGGAAGGATAAGCCATCGACTGCGGTCACCACGTCGGCTTCGGTGTAGAAGTTCACCGTGAGATTCTCAACTTCCAGTAACGCCATCATCCCCCGCCTCCCTGGATGGTTCGACCGGTTGCCTGGGTGTCGAAGGCGTCATTGATGCCATCACCCACGAGATTCATCGCCATGACAAACAGGAAGATTGCGGCGCCAGGATACACGGTTGCCCACCAGGGGACACTGCCGCCGGGGCCCTGGATGAGTGTCTGTCGGGTGGCATCGAGCATCGTCCCCCACTCTGGCGTTCCGGGGTCGAAGCCAATGCCGAGAAAGCCCAGGGCGGCAACCCCGATGACAACTGTGCCGACAGCCAGGGATGCCTGGACGATCAACGGGACGACGGCGTTCGGGACAACGTGTTTGAAAATAATAGCCCGGTCCGTCGCCCCGAGTGCTTTCGCGGCTACCACATACTCTTGTTGTTTCACTTTTAGTACCTCACCCCGAATGATCCTGGCGTACGTCGCCCATCCGACAAGACTGAACGCGGCGACGAGCTGCCAGTAGCCACCGTCTAAAATCGCGACAATAATCATCGCGAGTACCAAGCCAGGGAACGCGAACACGAGGTCGACGACCCGCATGAGGCTTTCGTCGATCCATCCGCCGTAATATCCCGCGATACTCCCATAGACCAGGCCGATTGACGCCGTGATGGCAACGACGGTGAACCCGATGGAGATGCTGTACCGGCCCCCATAGATGACGCGTGAGAAGAGATCTCGACCGCTCTCGTCGGTCCCCATCGGGTGCTCCAGGGATGGCGGCGCATAGATCCCGGCGGATGACCCGTGGAACCGCACGATGTCACTCGGGTCGTACGGCGCTATCGCAAACGGTTGCACCGTGACGCCCCACACCGTGATGGGTCGAGCGAAGACCGCCACCAGTGTTAACACGAGGACAACTCCGAGTCCAAACAGTGCCGTTCGATTCCGGCGGAATCGCTGCCAACTGCGACGCCACCGACTCCGTGTCGCCTGGTGTACATCACCCGGTTGTACAGACCGTGTTTCCCGGTCGGTGTCGGGTGATGGATTGAAGCCGGTGATTTGAATTCGTCCGCGATCTGTACTCATGGTTATAGTTAGTATTCGTCTCTGATCCGGGGGTCCAAGACCGCGTATGCGATGTCGGCCAGGAGGTTCGCGAGGATGATCGTAACCCCGGTCAGGAGGGTGATTGCCATAATGAGATTGATCTGTCGGTCAATAATCGCGTTCACAAACGTGCGGCCAAGCCCTGGCCACGCGAAGACAAACTCGACGACCACTGACCCAGACACAATGCTCGCCGTCAGGAAGGCAGCGACGGTCGCTACGGAAATCAAGGAGTTCCGCAGGACATGTTTCAGGACGACCGTGCGTTCGGGGAGGCCCTTCGCCCGGGCAGCGGTCACGTATGTTTTATTCATCTCTTCGGCCATCGCTGACCGCATAATCCGCATGAGGTTCGCCGCTGCGGCTGTCCCGATGGTGAGTCCTGGTAACACGAGATACCACAGCATCGACGGATGATACAGCGGTGCTCGTGGCGCTAGCACTGGCCATGCGCCGAGGAGGATCGAGCCCACGACAATCAGGACGAGTCCAAGCCAGAAGTTCGGGATTGAAATCCCGGATAAGGCGATAAGTCGGCTGATGTCATCCCCCAGTTCGTCTTTCCGCACGGCCGCATAAATCCCGGTCGGAATCGCTATCAGGAGCGCGAACATCCAGCCGAAGATGCCCAACGCGAGGGTTTCCGGGAGCCGATCGATAACGATCGTCGCGACAGCTTGGTCGGTCCCGATAACGGTCCCGAAATCTCCCGTGAGGACGCCATACATCCAGGTGAGATACTGCTCCCAGACCGGGCGGTGTAATCCATATTCAACGCGGATTTGTTGGGCTTCTGCTTGCGAGATATCTGGATTCAGGGCCACCATCTGGCTGACCGGGTCGCCAGGCGTGAGATGGACAAGGCCGAATGTCACTAGTGACACTCCGAGGAGGATGGGGAGTGTCGCCAAGATTCGGTTCAGGATGAATCGGCGAAGACTCATCGTTGTGTCTCTTCGGTTCTCCTACACCCGGTCAATGTACGTAATCTGTTGGTCTGGCGGGTTATAGAGCCCATAACTGAGGAGGCCGTCGCTGAATGGATACTGGTTGAATCCGTGGAGGACGGTATCGTTGAAGGTGGCTGTTTCCAGCTCGAAATCAATGACGGAGTTGGCGTTGAGGTCTACGAATCGGTGCCAGACGTCATCATACCGTTCACGGCGGAGTGCCGGGTCTTCGGCGACATCGACACCAAATTGGGCACTTTCCATGAGGTCTATGAAATCAGGGGGCAGGGCCCCCGGTGGGATATTCCCGTTACAACATTCGTTGAAGTGATCGGGGTGGTGGATGGTTTCACAGAAACTCTGGGGATTGAACGTTCCTGACAGGGAAATCATCACGATGTTCCCTTGTTGGTGGTAATCGGGTTCGAACCAGATGCTGACCATCGTGGTGAGATCGCCCGGTGCATCGAGGTCGGCGGTAAAGTGGTCTGATTGATTGAATGCCTCCACGATGATTTCGCCTGCGCGGACGCGGTCATCGTTATCTGCAATCGTCTGGATTGTGACGTCAATCGGTGTGTCAACATCTGCCTCTTCGATCAACTCGTCAGCACGCTCTGGATTATACTCGTTGTATTCCCGGAGGTCTGCCTCAAGTGTCTCGTAATCTGTCGTCCCGGTTTCAGCTGCAAACTGCGGTAATGGGACCCATGCTTCATTCGCCCAGCCATCTTTCACTTCATTCACAATATCGGTCCGTGGAATAAGGTGGTTTGCTGCGCGTCGAACGAGCGGGTTGTCAAATGGCTCGACGGCCAACGGGAACTGGAAAAACACGTACGATCCGCCGGACGTCCGGGACACCCGGAAATCATCGTGAGCATCGAAATTCGTCCGCTGGGTCGCTGTGAGGTCGGCGGTAAGGTCAATTTCACCGGTCTCTAGGGCGCCGCCCCGTGTGGATTCATCCGGAATGAACGCCATATCGATCCGGTCAATAACCGGAGCTTCCGGGAAGTCCGCCGGGCCATCCCACCAGTCTTTCGCGTCAAGCCCAATAGTCTCCAGCCAATACTCATCGGTCTTCTCAACGATGAGATGACTCCCCGGCTCATATTCGACCCACTCCCACGGGCCGGTGCCCACAACCGGCCCCTCATCAGGAATCCCGTTGTCGATGTGTTCAGTCGGATAGATTGGCCACAGGATATCGTCGACCGCTTCGGCATCAGGATACTGTGCGTAGATATCGACCGTGTACGTGTCTACGGCTTCTGCGTGGAGGAACTGGTCGAAGACTTGCCCAGCGGTCGCGGACTGTTCCCACAGCTCGTACGATCTGACGACGGTTTCAGCAGTTAACTCCTCGCCATTGTGGAACTCGATTCCTTCCTCGAGGACATGCTGGAAGTGCATCCCGTAGACATCATCGGCAACCGCATCACCCGTGTCTGCGACGGTGAGTACCTGCGCTTCATCATCTGCTGTTCGATCGGTGTCAGGATGGGTCACGACAATTTGTTCGTCAACATCGATAAACGGGAGGCTATCTTCCGGCCGTTCGATCGGGGCTGTCCGCATATACGGCGTATACTCACTCGCCTCGACATCTTGGATATCCACTAACTCATACTCCCGGGACAACCACGGGTAGAGGCTCCCGGTGGCGTCGGTCGTGAGCAATGATTCCCAAAACAAGTTATGGAGGAGTGTCGCGGGGGCTTCGACACTGTTGGGCTGATCGAACGTGTCCGGTTCCAAGACAAGCCCGACATTCAGTGTCCCGCCTGTAACAATCTCATCTGGGTTGACGGTCACTCGATTTTGAACGGGGTCGATCTCAGTAGCTGGTTCTTCAGAACTACATCCGGCAAACCCTGCAGCAGCGACAGTTCCGGCCATCGCAAGGATATTCCGACGTTTCGTCGACAGGGCCTCATCAAACATGATAGCATCGGGCAACTGGTATAGAATAAATGTTCCGCTCCCCTCACCGCACCGGAATCCACCGCACCATCACGCAGCCAGTCGCGCACATTACTCGTCCCGGCTTTCCCTTTTCATCGTCGACGTTGTCTTCCCGGAGAACCATCCGGTTATGTCGTGGTCGACCGAAACACCCTTGCGGATCGATCAATTCACCTTTCAGTGCGCGAGGGTGGCCGAGCTTGGTCAAAAGCGGCGGACTTAAGATCCGCTCCCGTAGGGGTCCGTGGGTTCGAATCCCTCCCCTCGCATGCCTCTCTTCTCCACCGAATTGATCGATATCCACCTCCCGTTCGCCGTCTCCGAGTCGACACCACCGCTATGTGATCGGGTATCACGATTGGTATGGGTTCACTACTTCCATACAGACCAGCTGCTGGCACTATCACGATATATCCCCGCTACCCTCGCAAATCGCTGCCGTACGCCGGTATCGAACGCTGGTCAACCCGGTAATTTCCGTATTACAATGCCCACCGCCGATGAGGGAGGTGACGAGTGCCATCGGGAACCGTCCCTGCCCGGTCATCTGGGCGGTCTGGCTTCGATCCGGCAATCGCGCCGAGTCAGCGACGATCACACCCATCCCTACATCGGATCCGGCCGACCGGCCCGGTTGGGCGACCTGACTCCCGACGGCAGACAGCATACTGAACTGTATGAACCACTCAAAGATTACCCCCGTCCTGCTCGCGCTCGTCTGTATTACGGCCATTGGCGTCTCTGCTACGACGCTTGAAACGTCCCTCGGGACCGATCCCGAAGACGAGATTAATCCATCGTACGAATATCTCCCCATCGGACAGGAGGATGCACTGGCTCTCCAACAAGAGATTGAAGGCGATAACGATGACTCCACCGATGGGAGTAGCAACAGCCAACAATCGGAAATGGGGTCCGAAGGTGACCCGGTCACTGGCGGCGGGGACGCAGATAACGGCCAAGATGGTGACAACCTTGGAGTCGGCGAAACGGCGCCGAGTCTCCTCAATCAGCTCCTTGCGTTACTGTGGGCATTACTCAGGATTCTCCTGGTCCTGGCCGTCATTGGAACCATCGGCTACGTCGCCGCCCGCTATCGGGAACGTCTTCTCGCGCTGTTCGGCTTCCTTCCCGAAGACGACGCAGCACCGGCCGGCCGGGCCGTTGGCGAGTGGCCATCGACTCGGCCGACGTCAGTCGTCGACCGCGCGTGGTTGGCCTTAGTCCGAGAAGGAAATCCGGCGCGTCCAGCTGTGATGACGCCGAGTGAGTGTGCTGCCGCCGCCGTGAATGCTGGCGTTGATAGTGAGGCAGCGGAAGCGATCACAGATGCCTTTGAACGGGTTCATTATGGCGGGACGTCGGTCTCGGCTGTCAAAGATCAAGCCACGGCCGGCTGGCGGCAGCTCCGCGGCGGCGAAACACCCACAACCGGTCCAGCGACGTCCAGGTTTGACGATGATGGGGGTGCGTCGTGATGGCGCCGGTTACCATCCGGTCGATGCTTTTTGGGATCGCTCGCGGACTCATTGTTGCGACAGGAATTGCGATTTTCGCTGTCGGCCTCCTCATCGCTTTCGTCCCCGGTATGGAACGACTCGTCCCAATCGATGCCCTGATTGCCGTTCTGGGGAGTGACTATTTCGTTGTCGCTACGGTTGGGCTTGCCGCTGTTGCGCTGGGTATTGGGATCCTGCTCTTGCAGGCAGTATCGGGGATTGATGAAGCGACACTTCCCGTGGTGGAAACCATCGAATCGGCACCCCACCCGGGTCACGTACTCGATGCCAGTATGCACCGCGTCACCACTGAATTTACCGCGGACGATCGACGTGCCCGACTTCGAGAAACAGCGATTCGAACGCTCGTCCGGTGTGACCGATACACCCGTTCAGAGGCGGAACAACTCGTGGCCAGCGGTGACTGGACGGACGACCAGATCGCCGCCGCATTCCTGGCAGGTGACGCGGACACGATGCCGGACCGATTCCGGGCGGCGATCGCCGAAGACGAACGGGTTCTCCGGACAGCAAACGCGATTCAACGTCTCGACCCCAGCCAGACCACCACGGGCATTCAATCAATCGATCTCGCCGGTCGGGAGCCACAGTCCACATCCGCCATCGATGCTGCTCCTCCATCCGAGGGGAGCTCACCGGCACGTGAGCGGACCGCGGTTGAACGTGACTCCATGTCCGGGCAGCCAGCAGCGAAGATGCACCACCGCAGTGCCGGATCGGGAGGGAACTAACCATGGCCCAGCCCGCTGTTGACGCCAGCCGTGCGTCGACTGATAGCCACCACGATACCAACGGATCCACCCCGAGTACGGCTGGCGCGGGGCGACGGACGGGCCGATGGCGGGGTATTGTGGCTGTCATCCTGGTGGCCGTCTCTGTCGGCGTCTTAGCGAAACGACCAGCGTTACTGCTCGTGGGAGCGGTCGGTGTCGCGTTCGCTGCCTATCCACACCTCATCGATCCACCGCAGATAAACCTCGCTGTGACACGACAACTCACGCCGGAATCCCCTGATGCTGACGACGATGTGACCGTCGAGACAACGGTCAAGAACACCGGTGAGATGCCGTTGTTCGACCTTCGGTTGATCGATGGCGTCCCACCGATGGCCGCAGTAACAGATGGCTCGCCACGATCCGCGACAGCTCTCCGGCCTGGTGAGACAACGACGCTCGAATACACGATCGATATCGACCGCACGACCCATCGGTTTCGGCCACTCACTGCCATTGCGCGTGACCCGAGCGGCGCAACTGAAGTCGAACGCACGATCGAGGAGGAAACCACCATCGAGGGAGCCAGCCGGATTCCCGATGTCCCGCTTCGCTCCCAGAGCCGCCGGCAGGCTGGCCGCTTGATCACGGACGACGGCGGCAGTGGTATCGAATTCCATCGAACGCGACAGTATGAACGCGGCGATCCAGTCAACCGGATTAACTGGCGGCAGTTCGCCCGGACCGGCGAACTCTCCTCGATTGATTTCCGTGAAGAACGCGTCGCCGAAGTCGTGGTCTGTGTTGATACCCGACGCGCCGCATTTCGGGCCGCCTCCCCGTCCGACCCGCACGCGGTGGCTTATGCCAACGGATGCGCCGGCCGACTCACCGAAGCACTACTGGATGCCCACCATCTTGTCGGTCTTGCCGCGTTCGGCCGGGAGCTGTGTTGGCTCCCGCCGGCCGCGGGAAACAATCAGGAAAGCCGAATCCATCGATATCTCGCAGCACACCCAGCGTTCGACGTCATCCCTCCGGAACACACGGCCACATCCACAGCCAGCGGAACGGCACCGACTAGCTTTGATGCAGCCCGCGAATCACTGGCAACGTCGCTACGTGGTAACGGCACATACCCACCAACCGATGCGTCGATCGAACAGCAACTCTCCACGATCCGCGCCCAACTCTCCGGCCAGACGCAAGTTATTCTGGTCACCCCGCTGAATGACGATGAGGCATCCCGTATCGCCCAGCTCCTCGAACAAGCCGGGAGTGCCGTCACCGTCGTCAGTGTCGACGTGACGACCGACGACACCGTCGGTGGCCGATTCGCTCGCGTTGAACGCGAAAACAGGATTCACGCCCTCCGGAACGCAGGCATCCCGATCGTCGATTGGGAACCAACTGATCGACTCGGGACCGCTATGGCGCTTGCAGGGAGGGCCAAATCATGACAACCGCAACGACCACGTTCACTCCACGGCCGACGATCCGATCCAGTGTCATCGCATTCGCTGCCGGCGTCATCGCCATTGGATTCGTCGCCGATGTCACCATTCAACGGCGGTTGCTCTATCTTTCCGTCCTCGGAATCGTGGCGTTCAGCGGCGGGATCCTGGCCTGGCGTGAGGACCTCCAGACTGTCGGCAGTGCAGCACTCATCGGTGGTACTACGATCATGATGCTGACGCTTTGGCTGGTGACCGCGTGGCCGATGCTGACTGTCCACCGCTTCGAGCTCTTCCCAGGCCTGCTCGGCCTTTGGATTCTCGCGGCCGGCCTCGTCTCACTCCGTGACGGCTGGGAGCGACGCTTAGCCGCTATCGGGACGAGTCTCATTGTGCTCGCCGTTTTGATGAGTGGCGTCGTCCAGACGAGTGGCGTGACCGCCCTCCTCATCGGTGGGGCGTTAGCGATCTATACGTGGGACCAAGCCGAACACGCGATTTCGCTCGGCGGTCACGTCGGTGTCGATGCTGACACGTCCCGAGCCGAATTCGTACATGCTGGCGCGAGTCTCTTAGTTGCTGCCTGCGCAGTGTTGGTCGTTGCCATCATCTATCACCTCGGTGTCGACGACCTATCATTCGCGGCACTGGCAACACTCTTGGTCGCCGGGATCGTCCTCGCGCTCGGCCACTACCGCTGACCCCCCTCGATCCCAACTTCCCTGCTCGCCATCACGCTCGGTGTCACCTATCGATCCCTGTCACACGGAGCTGCCGGACACAAATCCATCGCGTCCGGCATCCACCACGTTCGTTATTCGCCGCCACCGTCAGCTGCCGCAGTCATTTGCGGGACATCGATAGTCTCAAGCAGCTGTGTCACGATCTCGGTTTGATCGACCTGTTCGACTCTGGCATCCGGCGTCAAGACCACGCGGTGTGATAATGCCTCCGGCGCAATCTCCTTGATATCGTCAGGTGTCACATAACCACGGCCCTGGATCGCGGCATTCGCTCGGACCGCCTCGAAGAATCGCTGGATGCCACGCGGCGAAACGCCGGCACTGACCCGTTCGTCTTCCCGGGTCGCTCGCGCGACAGTCACGAGGTACTCTCGAACTTCGTCATCGACCCGGATGACCTCGGGTGCACTCCGCAGGTCGTCGATCACATCGGGTGAGCTGACTTGCTCGACGACTGGTGCTTGTGTCTCCCGTTCAGCGCGCCGATCAATCAACTCAAGTTCACCGTCGAAATCAGGATATCCGAGACTGGTCTTGAGCATGAACCGATCTTTCTGTGCGACCGGTAACTCAAATGTGCCATCCATCTCCACGGGGTTTTGCGTGGCTAACACGAGGAACGGGTCCGGTAACTCGTGCGTTTCACCATCCACTGTTACCTGTCCTTCCTCCATGGCTTCCAGTAACGCTGCCTGTGTTTTTGGCGGGGATCGATTGATTTCATCAGCCAACACAATATTCGCGAACACCGGGCCAGCCTTAAATTCAAACTCCCGTGTTTCTTCGTTCAACACATTCGACCCCGTCACATCGGATGGCAAGAGATCCGGAGTGAACTGGATGCGCGAAAACGACAACCCCAGCGCGTCAGCCATCGACCGCGCCGTCAGCGTTTTCCCCGTCCCCGGGACATCCTCAAGCAAGACATGGCCGTCAGCCATCAACCCCACCAGAATGGAGCGTAACACCGACCGATCGACAATAACGGCTCCCTCAACTTCATCAAGAATCTTTAAACACTGCTCGTGGACATCCTGCGGTTCCATACCCTCAGCCGAGCTCGCATCGGCTTTGTTATCCCCTCCTTTCACTGGTAGGAGACACGTATCACCGCATGACCACCGCCGCCCGCATCCGCAACCCCATCCTCCCTCGGGGGCGATCGGGTACGCGGCCTGTCCACGGAGTGTTTTTGCAACCACCCATTGAATAGTCCGATATGTCTCCGGATCTACCGGCGCGTGTTGTCCAGGCGTTCGATGCCCATGACGCATTCGACCGCAACGACGACGGACAATGGTATTCCGTCCAGACGACACGGTTCGAAGGCCGTGTCACCGCCACCCCACTCGGCGATGCATCCGCTGCACCCGATGCCGTCCAATATACCGTCGAGGTCACTGCGCCACTGCTGTCAACGGTCACCACGGATCCGGTTGGATCCGCCGTTGAGGCGGGCTGGTTGGAAACCTATGAGTTACGGCTTGCCGACGCCCCGATGGCCGTGCCTCACGACCTGACGCTCGATGCCTATCGAGTGATTCAGGAAGCGGGGGATGTCGTGGCCGTTTATCGGTTCACCTGGGCGTCGCCAGATCACGTCCCGGAGATCGTAAAGGCGATCACCGAATTCGTCGAGGGGACCTACATGGAAGGGATTATCCCAGGCTATGCGTATGAGCCACCAGTCTCTGACATGCTCGCGAACGCTCGACAGTCTGACGAAGATGGCGACCACGGCCCCATGCCGTTATAACACCAGCGTCGGGTTCACCCGGCCGGGACGCGATAGTGATAGTCGGTCGCATCTCTCTTCAGACGGGGTCTCGGCACCCTGACGCGCTGTCCTCGCGCCCCGGTGGGTGCGCCGGCATCATAGCAGTACAGCGCGGAAATCCACCCCTAAAGGGGTGGGAGGAAGCGCTTTCGCTTTGCGATACAATGGTCGTTCTGTGGCAGGCTGACTCCCCCACAGCTTATCATTCTTTAAGTACATGGTACGTATTGTGATGGTGTATGGAGGTCCGCCGAACGGTTCCCGTCAAGCTCGACGTCGACGAGAGTGACGCGGACCTTCTTCACGAGACAATCCAGCAGTTTCTCGACGCTGCGAACTACGTCGTCGATGCAGCCTACGACGGTGAGTGGGCCGAGACGCGCAAGTCGGCACTCCACGACGAGACGTACTCCGAGATACGCGACCGAACGGAGTTGCATAGCAACCACGTTCAGTCGGCTCGCGACCGTGCCGTGGACGCACTCAAGAGCACCGTCGCGAAATGGTCGAATGGGGAGTACGCTTCCCTCCCGACGTTCACGACACCGTTCTGCGAGTACAACCACCGTAACGCGACGTTCTACGACGACCACGCAACACTCTCGACTGTTGATGGGCGCGTCACCGTCGGGTACGATCTCCCCCACGAGTCCCGTGACACGCCCCACTCGCAGTATCTCCTGAACGACGACTACGAAGCGACTGGCGCGACGCTCCACTACCGGAAGGGCTCGTTCTACCTCCACGTTCGAACAAAGGCGAACGTGGACGCTCCCGATCTGCCCGAGAACGGAACGGTTCTCGGTGTGGATCTCGGGGTGGATAACATCGCCGTCACTTCGACGGGGACGTTCTGGTCTGCTGACGAACTCAACCACTGGCATCAGGAGTACACCGAGCGCCGACAGTCGTTGCAGGAGTATGGGTCGCGATGGGCGCACGAGAACGTCCAAGCGGTCGGTCGGAAAGAGACAGGTCGGTTCGAACAGTATCTCCACCGAGTGGCGAACGAGATCGTCGAGGAGGCGCTCGATCACGGGTGCTCGTACATCGCATTCGAGAACTTGACCGACATTCGTGAGCGAATGGGTGGCCTCCGCAAGCTCCACGAGTGGGCGTTCCGACGGCTCTCCGACTACGTCTCGTACAAGGCTGAGGCTCGCGGTATTATGGTCCAGCAGGTGAATCCGAAGTACACCAGCCGGCGGTGCTCGACGTGTGGGTTCACCCACGATGACAACCGCTCGTCTCAGGATACCTTCTGTTGCCAGGACTGTGGGTATGAGAACCACGCGGACTACAACGCTGCCAAGAACATCGGGCTGAAGCTCCTTCGCAACCAGACTGGGGGCGAGGGAGGCGCACCCGTAGGCGTGCGCTTGAACAACGGGATGTTGACCACGAACGGGGTAATTCCCGTACCAGATTCGGTTAGAGTGGGAGTCCATGTTGAAAGCCCACCCCTTTAGGGGTGGGTTAGCTTACTTCGTATTGCTCACGTTTTTACCCGACGGCCCACACAGGCTGGGTATGTCCGACCTGGGTGATTTTTCGAACTACGAGCCCGACGATGACCCGGATGCGGATGGTGTCGTCTCCGACGCTGACCGTGCGGCTGCGGCCGACGAGACCCATCGTGAGGATGATGGATTTGAGCGGATGACGGTGTCACCGGTCGGGTCTGACCGCGGGATCGGGACGCTGTCGGCGTCTGAAGGCCTCACGATCGGTGAGGAGGCGGACAATACCTGTCTTCGGGCCTACATCACGGTTGACAATCGATCGGCGGTCCGCATCGGGAGTTATCTGGTGGCCGCCTACCCAGATAATGAACAGTTGTTCTGTCGGATTACAGCGCTGGAGTACGTCCAGGAATTCCGCTCGGACGATGCCACGGAAATTCATGCCAGGCGGGCGATGCGCCGCGAGGGCATCGATGAACAGGATTATAAATTCATCGCGTCGCTGGAGCCTGTTGCCGTCCTGTATCCCGACGGCGAGGACCTGAAGCGGCGCATGACTGATCGGGTCCCAAAACCCGAGACCGTTGTTCGCCGTGCACGAGAGAGCACCGAGATCAAAACAGGGCTTAATATCCCTGCATCCGGTGTGTTCCTTGGACATCTCGCTGTTGGCGGTGAACGTGTCCGGACAGCGGCGGAACCGCCAACGATCGATTATCGGTTGAACGATGATTACACCGCCGGTGACCCGCTCGTGTTCCGCCATACGCTGATCGCCGGTGGAACCGGGTCCGGGAAAACCCATGCAGCAAAAAATATTCTCCGGCAGTATCTTGCCGATGATCGACGGTACCCGGTGGATGATGGACGGATGGTTGCGCCCGCGGTTATCCAGTTTGACCCGCAAGATGAATATGCGCAGATGCATGATGACAACCCGGATATCCCTGACGGCGCGGACCGACGGTTAGAACAAGAACAGATCGCCTATGGCGGTGTGTCTGACACGAAAGCGTTTGTCCCGGTGGTGGGCGATGCAACGTATGCCGCGTCGCATCATCGAGCCGAACAAGTGGAGTTCACCATTCCCTTCTCGATGGTCGCACATAATCCGTGGCTTATCGCGGGATCGAAGCTGAATGACAATCAGTATAGTGCGCTCCGGGATCTCCTCGACCGGTTTTTTTCGTCCGCGGGTGGCGGGACGTACCGGGAGTTCGTCTCGTTTCTGGACGATCCCGGATTACAAACAGAGCTTGATGAGTCGGGCCGGGTCCATGAGGCGACGTTCGATGCGGTGAAGCGCCGTGTTTATGGGTTCGACGACGTGTTCGACGGTGATGCTCGCCCGATCACTGACTTGATTCCACAGTTTGTTCGGCCTGGCGGTCTGACAACGGTCCCGACGTATCATATCAATGATTCACGCGCCACGACGACGATTGTCCTTGCGGTTGCCTCTCTCCTCGTCGATGAGAAGCTCTCGAACGACCCTCGGTTCGACCGGATTAAGGATACGCCGGTGGTTCTCGGGATGGATGAGGCTCATTCGTTTTTGACTGACGCCGACAGTGTCCAGGCTGATAAGGTCATTGGGAAGTTCGCTGAGGCAGCAAAACAAGGGCGGAAAGAGCGACTCGGGCTGTTCCTCATCACGCAAGATCCACAGGATATTGCTGACCCCGTGTTTAAACAAGTCAATACGACGATTGTCCTCAACCTGGGGGATGAAGACGCAATCAACGCTGTGAACATCCCGTCGAATATGGAGGGCCGCGTCCCGTATATGGAGACCGGTCAGATGGTGGTGTATTCGCCGGATAACTCTGAGCCTGTTGAGGTTATCGGGCTTGAGTACTGTCTCACCCGGCACGGACCCGAGTAGCCCACGGTTGTGCCACCGGATTTTTCCACGGTCACCTCCAAGTTTTGTGTATGCGTGTCCTCGTCGCGATGGATAGCTCCGAGCAGTCGTGGGCAGCGTTCGATTACGCGGTCCAACAGTTCCCGGAGGCGACCCTGGTGTGTCTCCGTGTCATCGATCCCGTGCGTGCTGACTTCGGTCCAGGGCTTGGCGAGGCTGGTGGCGCGACATCGGAGTGGTTGACGGATGCCGAAGAGCAAGCCGAAGAGATGTTTGCGACTGTTGAGGAGCGGGCGGCTGAGGCGGGTGTGGCGGTGGAAACTCACAGCGAGATTGGACGGCCGACCCGGACAATCACGGAGTTCGCTGACGACTGCGACCACGTGGTGGTTGGGAGTCATGGCCGGGAAGGCGTCGTCCGCGTTCTTCTCGGCAGTGTCGCCGAAACGGTGGTCCGCCGCTCGCCCGTCCCGGTCACTGTCGTCAGATAGACGTCATTTCCCCTTATTTTATAGGTCTGCCACTCCCTATTGGCAGGCAATCACATTGGTATGCTTGACACCGACACCCGGGCGAACCTCGCGGCAGAGGACGCATATGAACTCCTGTCACATAACCGGCGCCGACGCGTCATTGTCGCCATCGCTGAGGCCGACGATCCGTTATCCGTCTCGGAGTTAACAGACTTGCTGGTTGGCGCCGAGACCGGTCTTCCACCCCGCCACGTCGATGCTGGCACCCGGCGAGCGATCCGTATCGATCTCATTAGCTGTCAACTCCCGAAATTACAGGATGCAGACGTCCTCCAGGAACGCGACCCGGGGTATGTGGCCGATGAGAACCTCCCGGGGTTACTCGCAGCAGCCGACGCGGCGGCCCCCCACTTGGCGTGACAACCCATTCGGGGGCCATCCGGCGCAGTGCGCCCGTGCCGAAGCGGGACTCGGGTGGTTCGCTGGGCTGTTAGTCACCTGCCGAGGTTTCGGCCAGAACGGGAGTCCACGCTGAATCCCACCCGTTTACGGGTGGGTAGCTCAAAAGATATTTGCTTGTTGATACACTGAGATGCCGTCGCTGGTGATTTCGTAGGGTTTCGTCTCCCGGGAGTGGTTGGCATTCCGGATTTTCTGGATTTCAACTGCCAGCCGCGTTTCTCGGAACTCTGAGCGGACATACTGGATGACAAGCACGCCGTCAGTGAGGTATTCGATGATTCCATGGCGTGACGCATAGGGGTTGCCTTCGCTGGCTTCACTGGTCAACATGGTTGTCACGCCAGCCTCTTTCAATGCGCGAGTGAAATCGAAGATTTCCGTCCGGCGTTCGGCTTGCTTATCATACATCATCTCCAAGAGCGAGACCGAGTCTAAGACGAGGCGGTCCGCTTCATAGGAATCGACAAGCCGGGGGAGATCACCACGGATTGATGTGAGGCTGTTCGCCATCTCGATTGGATCCAGATCGACGACGGCTAATTCGTCGTTGTCTAGATACTCATCGAACGGCCAGCCTTTTTCGGTAGCTGCCTGGATGACCGAGTCTTTGCTTTCTTCCAGCGTAATGAAGACGGCTTTCTCATCCTGTTCGATCCCCCGCTGGAGGAATTGCAGACCGAACGTCGTTTTCCCTGTCCCGGCGGCGCCCATGACGACGAGGAGGGCTCGTTCCGGGATGCCGCCTTGAATCATTTCGTCCAGCCCTTCGATCCCGAGATCGACCCGGGGGATATCTGAGTCAAATTCTTCTTCGAATCCCTCACTGCCAGCGTCGAAGGCGCTCGCGAAGTCTTCCTCCATCATCTCGCCGTCTTCGCCCTCGAATGAATCGTCACCTTCGCCTTCGAACCAATCGTCGCCGTTCTCGTCGTCCTCGCTCATACCGACTCCCACCACAGCGCGCTCATACCACCGCCTTGGCGTCCGGCTACGTTAATGTTACCCGTGGCAGGTATCCGGACTCCGGGTGGCTTTTTGTCGGACGCTGGCGAACGCTCTGGCGAATGCATCTCGGGATCGTCGCCCAACGGGGGAATCCGCGGGCCGCAGAGCTGGCCGACAAAATCCGTCGCCACGTTGCGGCAGATGTCTCCGTTGATGAAGCGACAGCCGACAGTCTCGACATCACGGGTTCGCCGGTCAGCGAGTTAGCGGTGTGCGATGTCGTCGTCTCGATCGGTGGCGACGGGACGTTCTTATTCACCGCGAGTCATGTCACGCCAACCCCGATCATCGGCATTAATCTCGGAGAAGTCGGGTTTCTCAACGCGGTGTCGCCAGAAGACGCCGTCGACACCGTCCAACGAGAACTGGACAACATTCGCGACGGCGAGTTAACCTGCCAGGAACTGCCACAAGTCCGCGCTGAAGGCGATGACTGGACGCTGCCAGCGGCGGTGAATGAAATCTCTGTTCTCGGCCCACAACGTGGTCGACACCAAGGCCTGGGGATTGAAGTCCGATATAACGACGGGCTCTACACTGGTGGGCACGCCGATGGTGTCCTCGTCTCGACACCGACCGGGTCAACTGCGTATAATCTCAGTGAAAACGGTCCGCTCGTCCACCCGACCGTGTCAGCGTTCGTGGTTACCGAAATGTCTGCCGTCGACCCGATGCCGTCGCTCGTCGTTCCGCCTGACGGCGAGGTCACGATCCGGGTTGAGGAAGCTGACCACGCATTCATTGTCGCCGACGGCCGAACACGACAGCGCGTCACACCACCGATGAACATCCACGTTCGACTCGCTGCCGATCCCATCCGGATCGCCGGCCCGCCACTGGAGTTCTTCACTGCCCTCGGCAAACTCGAATAACGCACGCAACACCCCACAGGTCCTCGATTCTACCCGGACACGACCTGGAAAACACCGGGTTTCGAAAGCCCTAACGGTGGTCGCCACCTGCGTGTACTTGATGCGAAACCAGTTACCCGACGTCCAGGCGTCGCGGCCCGACGTACGCGTCGGTTTAAACCGGGTTGGGGTGACAGGTGTCGAGAAACTCTTGAAACTTCATCGCGATGCTGACCGCCCCATCGTGTTGATGGCAGAGTTCGACGTGTTTGTCGACCTCCCCAGTTGGCGGAAAGGCGCCGATATGAGTCGAAATATGGAGGTGGTCGATGAAATCCTCGAGGAAGCAGTATCCGAACCGGCAGTACGCGTCGAAGATGTCTGTGGCGATGTCGCCGAGCGGCTCCTCGGGAAACACGAATACACCACGCAAGCTGAAGTCCGGATGGAAGCCGAGTATGTCCTCAGGGAAGAAACCCCGGCCACCGGGCGGCCGACCCAAGCAACCGCAGACATCATCGCATCCGCGACCGCACACGAAGACCGACCGACGCGCGAAGAAATCGGGTGTCACGTCGTCGGACTCACCGTCTGTCCCTGCTCGCAAGGGATGAGCGAATCACGGGCCCGGGATGTCCTTGCCGATCTCGATGTTGACCGCTCTACCATCGATGCCTTCCTGGCTGACGTCCCGCAACCGGGGCATTCCCAACGCGGCCACGCAACATTAACCGTCGAAACCGTCGGGGACCCATCCGTTGACTTGAACGACCTTATCGCGATCGCGCGGAACGCGATGAGCGCACGGATCTACAACCTCGCGAAACGACCCGACGAAGACTATATGACCCATGAAAGCCACAGCAACGCCAAGTTCGTCGAAGACTGCGTTCGCGCAATGGCTGAAGGCCTCGTTGACGCCTATCCCGACCTCCCCGCCGATGCCGTCGTCTACATGGAACAATCAAATGACGAATCGATCCACCAACACAACGCACATGCAGAACGGATCGCGGAATTCGGCGATCTCCGCGACGAAGTCAACGGCGCATAACCCCTCCACTCACGGTCTTCATCTCCGCCGATTCTCATCCCACTCCTGATCGGGCTGGACGCTGGTAGGTAGTTGTTCCATCCGGTACCGGGGACTATGGTGCTCGGGGGAGGGTGATGGTGATGATATTTCCGCCGTCTGGGGGGCTCTGGATTTTCAGGTCGCCATCAGAGAGGTCGACAACCCAGTAGACCAGCCACAGGCCCAGGCCGGTTGTGTGATATTGTTCATCCGGTTCGGTCTGCCCGAGTAATGGTTCGAACTCGTTATCCGGGATCGGTGGCGCGTTATCTTTCACTGCGAGGTCGACGTGATCGTTGGTTTTCTTGATGGCTACCTCGATGGATGCTGTCCCGTCGGTGTGTTCGACGGCGTTCTCAAGGAGTTCGTGAATCGTGCGGCGGATTTCCGGGAGGGCTTCAACCTCTGCGGATGCCGGCGTTGTGACGTCAACCTCGGCAGCTGGATAGGCTGTCTGGAATTCTCCGATGACGTCTTGGACGAGGGTGGCGAGGTCGAAGCGTGTGGGTTCATCGATCCGGATGAGCACATCGATAATTTCACGTTCTTTCTCTGCTGTCGCCAGTAGTTTCTCGCCCGTCGAGAGGATTGTATCCATGCTGTCCGCCACCGCTGACTTGACTTGTTGTTTGGCCAATTCAGCATGTCCAAGGATGATATTCATGTCGTTCCGGAGGTTGTGCCGGAGTAGATTATCCATCACCCGGAGTTGTCGTTCCTGGCGGTGATAGTCGGTGACATCTCGGGAAAATCCGACAATCCGGGTCACCGAGCCATCTTTGATGACCGGTTTGGCTTTCACCCATACCCACCGACGGTACTCTTTCTCCGTATTGACCCGGTATTCCATGTCGAATGATTCACCCTGACTCACCCGCTGCATGGCTGTTTCGACGCGTGGTCGGTCGTCGGGATGAATCCCGTCGAGAAACGCTGTCGGGTCCTCAAAGAGTGCTTCGATCGATTGCCCCCAGATGTTTTCGTAGGCTTCGTTGACGAACAAGAGTTCATCCCAATCCGCAGAGAACATCCAGAGGACGTCATCGGTATTGGCCGCGAGTTGCCGGAGCTGGGACTCGGTTTCTCGTTCTCGTTTCTCGACTTGTTTCCGTTCAGAAACGTTCCGGGCACTGACAACGTATCCCTCAAACCCCGGGATGGCGCCTTTCAGCACACGACTTTCAAGCCAGATCCAGGTATCGTCTGCGTGCTGGTGTCGGTACTCGATGGTGAGCGTGTCGGCTGGATCTTGGCAGTCGAGACTCCGGAAGGCCTCAGTGACGCGGTCTCGATCGACGGGATGGAGGTACTCGAGGGCGTCGTCATCAAGTAGTGTCGCGGGCTCATACCCCAATGCTCGGGTCACCGCGTCGTTGATAAATTTATAGACGCCATGGTCGTCGACGAGGGCGATGAGGTCTTGAGCCTCGTCAAGAATTGCGAGTAAAGCTTTCGGGTTCTCGAGTGGGTGTGGCGTGGGTTCCTCTTCAGGGCTACTCATTTATATCTAGCGTCTGGCTGCGAATAGTTAGCAATCACCAATAGTGTTATGCCTCAATATGTATCGGTGCGATGCGCGGCGCGCACACAGCAGCGGTGTTAGATCGTGAGAGAGTCGGCTTTCTCCCAGCGAGGATCGAATTCCGATCGGACATTTTTGGCGAACTCGCGGTCTTTGAGATCGATCATCGCGAAGACTTCTTGGCTTTTGAGTGGATGTGGGACTTCGATTACGACTTCGTTGCCGTCAATGAGGGTGAAGGTCCCGGAGACGTTTTCGCTGGTTCGTACTGTGAATCCGTCGTGTCCCACCAGGGAGGCTTGGTAGCGATCGCCGATGGATTCTGGGAGGATTGGGACGAGGTCTGGCCGCATGAGGAGTTCGATGGTGACGCCGCGTTGGAGTGCGGTGCTGAGTTCCTCGAGAATGAGGGTGCCGACTTCGTCGATGTCGAAGAACTGTTCGGTGTAGGTGGAGAGGACCATCACGATGCGGGTGTCTGCCGCGGAGAGTCGTTCGACTAAGAGATCGATGGTTTCGTCGGCGCCCACTGCTGCGGTCCAGAATGTTTCCTCGACGGGTTCGGCCGTTTCGAGTTCGCCTGTAAGGTCGTCGACAATTTCTTCGTATTGGTCGGCTTTTTCGGTGAGCTCGCGTTTTTTGTCATCCAGGAGGCGGTCGAGCGCTGTCGTTGGTTCAACGGCGACGTATTTCTTGGGGCGGGAGGCGGATTGTGAGCGGACGAGATTGTGTTGCTCGATGCTATTGAGAACATCATAGATGCGGCCCATTGGGACGTCGCTGACGCGAGACAACTCTTTGGCGGTTGTGGGACCGGTCTTTAAGAGTGCTTTGTATGATCGCGCCTCGTACTCTGATAGCCCGAGGTCTCTCAAGCTCGCCATTACCATCAGGTTCCTACCGAGAGGTTATAAACACATCGCACGTTTAGGAACGATTGGAGTTGTTATCAATAAAACGATATAAATACGTGGCGTCACAGCCCTCCACATGCCCATCAACCCCACCACCACTCATAGCCACAATCCCCCAGGCGAACCAACATCAAGACCTCCGTCACTACCATCACACCGCCACCGGAACCTGGCGCAAAAACACCGGGTCGATGAAGCCGAACGACTGGCTAGTCTTCGCCGAGGACGAGGATGCGGAGGATGTCGCCGTAGGCAGGCCGCGTGATCAAGACGCCGATGAGGACCCCCACGATTGTAATGATGGCAAACCCACGGAGTTCACCAAGCGAGAGAACAGCCAACGGTGACATCGCAATAATCGTGGTTGCAGCGGCGGCACCGATCACCCAAAATGCCTTCCGGAATCGCGACTCAAACACGCGCGAGGTCCGAACTTCGCCCTGCTGCATCACTTCATCCGCGATAATCACGAGGTCGTCAACACCGGTCCCAATAACGGCGATAAACCCGGCAATATGGGAGAGATCCAGCGGTAACCCGACGGCGGCTGTAAACCCAAGGAGGACGTAGACTTCGGCACCCGCCGTCACCGTCATCGGGACCGCAACCTCCGGTCGTCGATACCGGAAAAAGACCATCAACGCAACGGCGAAAACCGCAATCGCACCGGTGGCAAGCGAGAGGGGTTTGAACCGTTCAGCCAGACTCGGTTGGAGGAAAAACTCGGTCCCACGGCTCTCGATATCCAGCGTCGTCGGGAGAGCACCCGTCCGCATATTCAACTCCAGTTCACGAGCGGTCCCCAAATCCGGCGTCAACGTCCGATATTGCGGATTGTCATCGAAACTCCCATCAGCGAACAAGGCAGACAGCCCACGAGAAACCCCGGAGCCATAGACCACCTCGCCATCAACCACGGTCAAGAGACACCGACCAGGGTCATCATCAATATTCGCTTCGAGGGACTCATCCAGATTATAATTACAGTTCGTCCCGCCTTCTCGGTCGAAGCCATAATCCCGCATTGCTTGCCCGAACTCTGGTCCGGCTTCGGGCGTCAGTGTGACCGGGACAAACGTGTCACCTTGGCTTTGCGTCGCGCCACCGATATTGGCGAAATCACTTTGATCGAGTAATGATTCAGTCTGGTATTCATCCGTCTCGGGATCGGGGAACAACGCGACAGTTTCGACCTGGCCGCGTTCACTAATCCGATCGCGGACCTCGGTCCGATTGGCGCCCGGGACTTCAACGACCATGAGGTGCTGTGCACCGGGTTGGGCAACCTGGCTGACATCCCCGCCGGGAAGACCACCTTCCCTGATTTTCCGATTGAGGACCTCCGCCGCGTCATCGCGCGTCGTACTGGTGACGCCCAGTCGGATGTCATCCTCCGAGACGGAGTACCCGGCCGCTTGCAGCGCGGCGGCGAACTCCGCTTCCGTGACATTTCCGACGAAGGGATCGACGAACACCTCCATGGTCCCCTCATCACCACGGGCCTGGACGTCGGCTGCACCAATATCGAGCTCCGATTGAACCGTTTGTTCTAATCCCCGCGGATCGTTGATGTCAAGGTCGGTTGTCGTCATCCCGACGAGCGGCGCACGGACCTGCGTCCCGCCGGAGAGGTCCAAGCCGAACTGGAGGTTCGTGTACTGAGAGGCTGTCCCTTGGGTGCTGGTGGTCGTATTGTTGGCTGTGGCGTTGTCGCCGGTGATGCCGGCGCCACCAAGCGGTGCGAAAACAGCGATCGTACTCACTAGCACAAACAGGATTAACAGCCAGATCCGCCAATGGTTGCGGAGATGGAGCTTCATTGGGCGATCCCCTCGTATTTATAATAGCGGAGGAGACTCACGTTGAGGAGATAGGTATTCATCAGGTCGGCCAGCAAGCCAAAGACCAACACGATCCCGACGGCTGGAAGCAACGGAATCCCAAGGAGGCTCGAGACGATCGTCATCACGATCATCGCAGCAAGTGATGTCACGGTCATCGTCACACCGGTCCGCATCGCTCGCGTTGTTGAGGTATAGAAATCACCATGCCGTCGTAAGACATGGTTGTTCAACAGGAGATCAGAGTCGACCGAGTACCCGATCAACATGAGTAACGCGGCGACCGTGCCCAATGTTAACTCCATGTTGAACAGCCGCATCAACGAGAGGGGGATCACGATATCGGAGAAAGCCGACACGACGACAGCGATCGACGGAACGAACGTTCGAAACATCAGGAAGACGAGCAACGCCATCCCGACAAATGCGATGAACAACCCGAAGAGTGCTTGCGATTGGGTATCGGACGCAAAACTCGCACTCCGTTCACCCTCTTGTTGGATGGTATAGTCGGCCGCTTCAGCTTGCTCGACGAGCACGTTGAGATCCTCGTAGTCATCCGATTGGAATTCGACTAAATACGTATTGCTGGTCGGTGATCCAACCTGTGTCACTGAGGCAGTGGGTTCATCAAATGCGGCCTCAATCTCGCTCGGTGAATCGGTTGTCTGGATTTGGATCTCAGCGCCGCCGGTGAACTCGATTCCCAGCTCAATCGGCGTCCCCGTCACGAGCGTCGCGACAGCCAGCACGCCGAGTGCCACCACCAATAGCACCAGCGGGATCGCGACGAGTTCGCGATTCGTATAATCGGCGTAGTCAACAGACGGTACCGACAGGTCCATGCCTGCCGGTGAGTAGCCCCTGTGAATAAGGATTATCGTTCGCCGCGCTGTACCGACCGATTCATCTGGGCTTGCCTAGGGGTTAGTCCAGAAACTCGATTTGGCCAACCATGACCTGGTTGTGGACACCACACACGTACCATTCGAGGTCACTGGTGGCTTCGAAGTCAAGTGTCTCCCCGCTCCCTGTCTCCTCGACGACTGCCGTGCTGTGGACGACATCGTCTCGTTCCGCGTGCAGTTCGAGGCTGTGCGGTTCGCCGTCAGCGTTCTCGAAGCTGAACGTGTATTCGCTCCCATCGGCCAACACGATGGGTGGGTTGACCGCGCCAGCAATCATTTCCGGCTCCACGCCCTCCCAGCCGTCCATATAGCCAGCCACCTGGATCTCCTCTACCCCGGTCCACTGTTCCCGATCAATATCCTCAGGGCCCTCGGCATCTTCAGGCCGCGCCCCCTCTTCTTGGATATTTGGCGTGTCTTCCTGCCGCGGATCAAGACTTGGCGTGGTACATCCTGCGCCCCCGGCGATCCCGGCGCCGACGCCCAAAGCTCGGAGCACCGATCGCCGTGACACACTCAACGATTGCTCCATCGCCTCAATCTACCCGAGGGACGCGAAAAAGACCGCTGCCGTCACCTGCAAGCGCCCCCGTACGCCAATTCGCTCCGGCTGCCCAACCCCACGGGTACTCGATTCATCGCCGGAGGACGCGGATCGATGGCGGCAACTGTCTGGTCCGGGTTGTTCGCGTACCTGCTGGGTGGCTGGCTGGTTAGGGGAGGTATCGGATGCTCACGAGGCCGGGGGCAGTCCGGATTTCGACGCGGGTGACGCCGAGGCGCGCTGCACGCAGGCGGGTGGCTTCATCAGATTCTATCTCGTCGGCGGTGGCATCGGTTTCTGATTCCGGGACGCGCAGTACGTGGAGTTCCCCCTCGCCCTCCCGCGGCTGGGTTGTGATTTCGCCGGGAGCTTGGTCGGCGGCGATCGACTGTGTCTGGCTGGTGGGGGCTTCGGTGCTGTGTTCGACGGTGAGATGCCACCGATCGGTGATCTCCACGATGGTGTCGGTGACTTCCAGCGGCGGCTCAGCGCGCAAGGCGGCATCGATGACATCATTGACCTGGAGGTCAGGGGCGTCGGTAACCGTGTGGACGTGATCGGTCGTGACCTGTTTCAAGAGGGTGGTGGCGCCGTCATCGTGGGTGACCAGATATCGGGCCTCGCGGTCAGTCATTAGCTGGCTGGACGGGCGGGTGGCTCTTCGGCGTTTCGAGACCCCTCCCCATGGCCGAATCACGCACACCACGGAGAGACGGTGGACGGACGGGTAGAGGGCAGTGTTTTTGGCGGTGGGGGGTGTGGCCGCAGGTGATGGGAGATATGCCGGCTGATGCGAGCGACACAGACGGTGGCCGTGATGGTGACGGTAGCGGGTGGGGTGGCGCGATGGTTCTGGATACGGTACTCGGGTTGCTGTCGGTGGTGTTTGCAGTGATTGCCGGCGCCACCCTCGCGCAAGCCCTGGGCGGCACCCCGGGAGAGTATGTGGTCCCAGCGGTGTTCGCGGCCGCCAGTATCGGATGTATGTATCTCCGTCGTCGATACTAATCGGTCGATGGCGTGTGTGACGCGAGTGGGGTTATTTGAGGTGGCGGTGACCGAGGTAGATGATGGTGGCGCCGATGAGGGGGAGGAGCCAGGCGAGCCATTCTGGGATGGCATAGAGGCTGGCGACGAGTGGTCCAGTGAGGCCGGTGGGTTCGGGTCGGGTAATGGGGTCGCCGTCGAGTTCGAATCTGGCTGGCATTGAGGCGACAACCCCGAGGTATAGTGTTATTCCATAGATGATTCCGGCGATGCTGAGTCCGCGGTCGTATCGGGAGTCGTTCCCGGTTCTGCGGTGGCGTCGGGCAACCAGGAGGACCGGGGCGATGAGTGGGGCGACGACGAGGAAGCCAACGAGGATGAACACTGATCTGACGAAGGTCAGTGTCCCATCGCCGAGGCCGCTGGTCGCCGCAACGGTGACGACAAGCGCGAAGGTAAAAAACACGACAAGGAGGCCGGCAAGGACGCCGCCGACGATGGCGTACACACGGAAGAGCCACGAGTCGCTCACCCGGATGGCATACGGATACGCCCCGAGGACACCCGCGTATGCTTCGCTCATCGATGCGAGATAGCGGTGACGAGTGAATAAACCGCCCGGTCCACACCTCGAAGGGGGTGCGTGATCATTGCCGGATTTGGGGTTGGTGGCGGGCAACGCCTTTAGTCTCCCCGCGTTGCGGTAGAGTATGGACGTCGATATCGGGAATGCGCTCGCTGCCACGGCGACGCCAGGGGTTGCTGAGTCGTCACTCGACCGCCTTGACGACCGGGTGGCGCGGGCCCACGACCGCATCGAGACCGCGACAGCGGCCCGTGAGTTCGGGTATGCCAGCCTCGCCCTCCCGGCAGACACCGAACCCACCCGTATTCGGGAGACCGTGGCGGGCTTTGACCCTGCAGCCGTCCTCACCATCGGGATTGGGGGATCTGCGCTTGGTGCCGACGCAATCACGACCGCGCTCGGCCTCGAAAATCACTACACGTTAGATAATGTCGACCCGGCGTACACTCGACAGCTGTTAGACCGCCTCACGTTGGCAGACACAGTGGTGAACGTCGTGTCTCGGTCGGGAGCGACCGTCGAGACGCTCGCCAATTTCCTCGTCGTCCGCGATGCCATGGAGGATGCGGGTGTCGACTGGACAGACCACACCATCGTCACGACCGGAACGTCGGGCCGGCTTCGAGACCTCGCCGACACGCATGACTTGCCGACGTGTCCGGTCCCAGAGGGGGTCCCTGGCCGGTATTCGGCGTTATCGCCGGTCGGGTTGTTGCCGGCGGCGGCCCTCGGCGGCGACATTGAAGGGGTTCTCGCTGGCGGGGAGTCGGGCCGGGAATCACTCGCTGGCTCCGTCGATGCGTGTCCGGCCTACGCCTACGGCACCGTTGCGTACGCGTTGGAGCAACGTGGGGCGACAATGAACGCGTTCATCCCGTATGTTGAAGCCCTAGAGCCGTTTGCTGAATGGTTCGCGCAACTATGGGCGGAAAGCCTCGGGAAGGAAGGGTTGGGGCAGACACCGCTCCGGGCGCTCGGTGTCACTGACCAGCATTCCCAACTCCAGTTGTATCGGGCCGGCCGCAAAGACAAACTCATCACGCTCCTTCGGCCCCGCAGCCACCCCGACATCCAAATCCCCCCGGTCGACGATACAGAGTTGGCGTATCTTGGCGGGCGGTCGCTTGGGGCGCTTCGTGATGCAGAGTTTGTCGCCACGGAAGCCTCACTCGCTGCCGCCGGCCAACCGAACGTCCGCCTCGAGATCGATCGGGTCAACCCCCACAGCATCGGGCAACTCATCTACGAACTCGAAGCCGCCTGTATCATGTACGGTGAACTCCTCGGGGTCTCGACGTTCACGCAGCCGGCCGTCGAGTGGGGGAAGCTCGCGGCCCGCGGCCTCCTCGGTGACGATGCCGTCGCGGAAGCCGACGCTGTCGCTGATAAATCCACATACGTGATCGATTAACAGCCACGGTCTCGGGCCGACCCGGTCTAGACAAGGCCGACGGTGTCGACGTAATTCGCTGAGAAGACGACGGCATTATACAGGCCGTGGGCGACGGCTGGGACGACGAGGTTCCCGGTGTACTCATAGACGGTCCCGAGGATGGCGCCAAGCACGAAGAGCACGACGAGCGTCGTGACAAGCGAGATATCGAGGGCGCCGCCGGCACCGTAGGCGGGGATGTGGACGATGGAAAACACCAACGCCGCCACCACGATCGCACTCGCCGTCGGGAAGACCTCCCGGAGCCGCGTCTGGATCACCCCACGGAATAAGATTTCTTCAGTCGGCCCGGTAATCACCACTGATAATGGGATTAACGGGAGGAGGAGTTCCGGGTTCTCATTGGCGGCCTCGGTCACTGAATGTCCGGCGGCCTCTAACCCGATCTGTTGGATGACAAAGAGCATCCCGGCGAGCACACCGAACAACGCAAGGGTTGCGGCGATCGCCCACCCGATATCGCGGATTGATGGCCAGTCAACGCGGAGATACGACCATGGGAGGTCTTTGCGGGCGAGATAGATTGCGGCGACGACGACGAGCCCGAGTCCTTGGGCGACCATGGCGACGGCGGTACTCAGTGGTGATTGGCCATCGAGCGGGACGATGGTGGATAACAGGCCGAGGGCGGCGACACCAAGGAGCAGACCGACGAAGAGCCCGGCAATCCCGACTCCGGCGGCGGTCACAACTATCATCCACGGCGTCTCACCGGTCGACGAGCGACTCATTACCGGGTGTACAGACTCCAGGTGATTAAGACTGTCAGTCTTTGGTCTGTCGTTTGTCTGACGGGTGTTTATGCGAACTGGGGCCATACCCCCGGGAACATGCGTCAGTATTCCCTCGTCTGCGACGAACAGAAGGCAGAACAAATCGAGGGGTTAGCCGTCAAGTGGGGACTCACCGAACAAGAGGTCCTCGACCAGCTGATCGCCGTCGGGCTCGAAGAACTGGATTAGGTTACGGTCGCTTCCGTTCGAGGTCACTCCCGCAGATTTCACACCGGTCGTGGTGTTCGTCAAAAATCCGGCCACATCCCTGACATTGAAACTGCCAGTCGCGGTGTTCCTCGATGCCATCTTGGGCGATCACGTCGACATCCACATCGAGTTTCTCGGCGACGTTCTGCATGGCATAATCGTCTGTCACGAGTGTGGCATCAAGCTCGAAGGCCGCCGCGAGCAATCGGACATCTGTCTGTGAGAGGGTGTCTGAATCTCCGGTGTCGACTGCGGCGCGTTTCACTTGATCGACCGTTTCGGAATCCGGGATATGGATCCGCATCCCGGAGCCTTCGAGGGCGTCGAACCGATACCCGGCTTCGTCTTCGAGTTCCTCCCGGACCATCGGGATCGTCGCGATCCGGCTGTCCGTGTGGTAGTCATCGATGAACGCAGACGAATCCAGAACGTGCATCGAACTTCAACGCGCAACGACGATGGTATCTTTCACCGCCTGAACGCGACTGACGGGCACCAAATAATGGCCATGGTCATCTTTTTCGAAATCCGCATTCACGGATCCCTCGCCGGGATCGACCACTAAGTTATGGAGCGACCCCGTCTTGAGGTCCATCGTGACATTATACAGTGTGCCTAGACTGGCGCCATCCGAACCCATTACCTCTTTCTCCGAGAGATTCTCGGCAAGTACTTCTGGCATAGTCGGCCGATTAACAGTCGGCCGCTATCAACGTTCGGGTCTCACCCGCCCCACTACCACGGGATTCCACCCCGCACCCCAGTGCACTACCGTCCCTCAAGGTGTCACCCACCCAAGCTTACAGGCAGCAATCCCCAGTACTATCCGTCCTACGCGACACTCCCCCTGTCAACTCTCGGTCGCTTGGGTGGTTGATAGCCGCAGTCTGCGGGCGTCTCGGTGAGCTGGTCGCTCGAAGCGTAGGTGGGTGGTGGCGGGTGGACACTGAAACCGTTATATGCTGTCGGGGGTGACGATATGGTATCAGGGGTTTCTTCTATGGCCAATTCTACGACACCGGCGGCGGGCGATGATGCGGCGTTACGGACGCCGATTGTTGCTGTGTTGGGTCACGTTGACCATGGGAAGACGAGTTTGCTGGATAAGGTTCGGGGATCGGCGGTGACGGCCGGGGAAGCGGGCGCAATTACCCAACATATTGGGGCGACGGCGGTCCCGTTGGAGACGATCTCGGATCTTGCGGGGGCGCTCGTTGATCCGACTGATTTTGATCTTCCGGGCTTGTTGTTCATTGATACGCCTGGGCATCATTCGTTTTCGACGCTCCGGTCGCGTGGTGGCGCGTTGGCCGATATTGCCATCCTCGTTGTGGATGTCAATGATGGGTTTCAACCGCAGACGTACGAGGCACTCGATATTCTCACGCGGACGGAGACGCCGTTTATTGTGGCGGCGAATAAGATCGATACGGTCCCGGGGTGGAATCCGAATCCGGGGATGCCGGTCCAGGAGTCGATGGATGCTCAGAGTGATCGGGCTGAATCTCGGTTGACTGAGTTGCTCTATGAGATCATTGGGGAGTTGTCGGATGCGGGGTTTTCGGCTGACATGTATTGGCGGGTCCAGGATTTCCAGGAGAACATTGGTGTCGTTCCGGTGTCGGCGGAGACTGGTGAAGGTGTGCCGGATGTGTTAACGGTCTTGATGGGGTTGTCTCAGCGGTATCTCCGGGGGCAGATGGCGGTGGATGTCGAGGGTCCGGGTGTCGGGACGGTGTTGGAGGTCACCGAAGAGCGTGGGTTTGGGACGACGCTGGATATCGTGTTATATGATGGGACGCTCAGGAGTGATGACACGATTGTGGTCGGCGGGCAGCATGACCCGATTGTGACGGATGTCAGGGCGTTGTTGCAGCCGCGGCCGTTGGCGGAAATTCGAACTGAGAGAGAGTTCGAACAGGTGGATGTGGTGCGGGCCGCGGCGGGGGTGAAGATTGCGGCGCCGGATCTTGATGATGCGATGGCGGGCGCACCGGTCCGGGTGGTCCGTGATCGTGATGTGGGGGCGGTTATTGGGGAGGTTGAGGCGGAGTTGGCGGATATTGAGGTTGTGACGGCGGAGGCTGGGGTGGTGGTGAAGGCTGACACGTTGGGCTCGTTGGAGGCGGTTGCGGCGGCACTGGAGGAGGCGGAGGTCCCGATTGTTCGGGCGGAGGTGGGGGATGTGGCGCCGCGGGATATTGCGGTGGCGTCGACGGCCGATGAACCGCGGTATGCGGCTGTCCTGGGGTTCAATGTGGATGTGTTGGAGGATGCAACTGCGGAGGCGCGCGAACAGGGAGTCGAGGTGTTCGCGGATGACGTGATCTATCAGTTGGTCGAGGAGTATGAGGCGTATGTGGAGGCGATCGATCGGGCCCAACAGGAGGAGGTGTTGGATAAGATTCAGCGGCCGGCCCGATTCCGCCTGTTGGAGGATCACGTTTTTCGGCAGTCGAATCCGGCGGTTGTTGGGGTGGAGGTGTTGTCGGGGACGTTGCGGCGGAATTCACGAGTGGTGTCGTGGGAGGATGATGCGCCGACGCGGGTTGGGCATTTGAAATCGTTGCAGGATGCGGGTGAGGATATCGATAAGGCGCGGGCGGGTGAGCAGGTGGCGGCGTCGATTGATGGTCCGACGGTGGGTCGGCAGATCGATGTGGGCGATGAGTTGTGGACGGAGTTGCCGGAGAAACATGCGAAGATTTTGGAGCAGGAACTGGCTGATGATATCCCGGCTGATGAACTGGAGGCACTCCGGATGTATCTGGAACGGCATCGGCGCCGCGACCCCTTTTGGGGGAAGTGAGGACTTTATCGTTTTGTGGTCTGACCACCCGACCCGTTGGTAATTACATTTAATTATCGTGGTGGTGTAGTGGTGTATGTGTCCCTCCCCTCACGCCACACCGCCTACGACGGCATCCTCGCTGCCATCCCCGCTGCCGTCGCCACCGGCGCCGCCGCCAGCTGACTCCTCACCATCCCCCTCACCATCGGCCTCGGCCTCGACAGCCTCCTCGCCGCCACCCTCCTCACCATCTCCCTCAGCCTCACCCCACCCCAATAACCCCCTGGACAACAGAGGTTTTAACGGCACACCGCCAACCCCCACGCGTGACCGAGCCCATCCCCACCGGATGTGACTCAATCGACACCCTCCTAGGCGGCGGCTTCGAACGCGGCACCATCACCCAACTCTACGGCCCACCCGCCTCCGGGAAAACCAACCTCACCCTCGCCGCCGCCATCCACACCGCCGCCACCAACGGCACCGCCCTCTACATCGACACCGAAGGCCTCTCCCCCGACCGCTTCGAACAACTCGCCCGCAACCACACCACCCCCACCACCCACGACACCGACGACTCCGCAGCAGCCGTCGACGCCATCGCCGCCCGCGTCATGATCTCAGACGTCTACACCTTCGAAGAACAATACGACGCCGTCCGCGACGCCGAAACCGTCGCCGACGACACCGACCTCATCGTCCTCGACAGCGCCACCGGCTTCTACCGCCTCGAACGCGACGACAACGACCAAGGCGAAACCCTCCGCACCGTCGCCAAACAAATCACCCACCTCCTCGGCCTCGCCCGCCGCCACGACATCGCCGTCGTCATCACCAACCAAGTCTACGCCGACCCCGACAGCGACTCCTCCCGCCCCCGCCCCCTCGGCGGCCACACCCTCACCCACTGGTCCGGCGTCGTCATCCGCCTCGAACGCTTCCGCGGCGGCAACCGCCGCGCCACCCTCGAAAAACACCACTCCCAACCCGCCGGCACCACCGCCCGCTTCCAAATCACCGAAACCGGCATCACCACCACCGACGACACCACCTCCAACCACTAACTCCCAAACCCCCAAGATACCCACCTCGTCATATCATACCCTCAATCAGTCGGTCAAGGGGAAGACATCCCAAGCACGCTTGTACTCCCGCTCGTCACGCAGGTGTGGTCTCTACGACACCGGCGGGCTGTTTCGGGTCGTCGGTGAGATGCCGGGGGTGGCTATAGTTCGCCGAGTTTGCGGAGAAGTTGACCTTCGTACTCTTCGTCCGCCCGCATCCCTTTGAGTTCAAGGACGTTCCGTTCGAGCTTATCGACCGCTACATGGAAGGCGGTCTCGGCCCCATAGCCTTCGCCCGTCCCGGCGACTTGTCCGCGGTTCGTGCGCAGCCGGATCTGGCACTGCACCAGCGGCGTCCCCCGGAGCCGTTCTTTGTGTTCATGGAACCGCACATGGGCGTGGTGGACCTGCATATCCTGATACTTATCCGCCACCTCAGTGATCGCCTCCCGGATATCACCCCGCCCGATCGTATCCAACAGATTAATATTCGTAATCTGGACATCCATCGCCTCTTCCTGCGTATACGTGAGCGCGCGCAACACATCCGTCTTCGTGAGAATCCCCCCGATCGCATCATCATTCCCTGGCGGCGTCACCACCAACCCTGCATAATCATGCGCAAACATCTGCTCGACCGCCTCCTGCACACTCGCATCCCGCCGCACGGTCTCCACCGGACTATTCATCAAATCATACACCGGCAAATCTAGCATCCGGTCGATATCCCCCGACCGATCGCCTTTGTGTTGCCGTTCCATCTTCCGCACCGCAAAATCCGCAATATCATGCGTCGTCACCATCCCCGTCAACCGCCCGTTCTCATTCACCACCGGCAACCGCGAAATCCCATGCTCCCGCAGATAATTAATCGCCTTCCCCAAATGATCATCCTCCATCAACGTCACCACCTCCTCCGTATAAATCTCCCCAACCGTCAACACATCCAAATTCTCTAAGACAGCCTCCAAGATCGCATCCTCCGTCACAATCCCCCACAACCGACCATCCTCGAACACCGGGGTGACCTTCGTCCCCCCTTCAACCAACATCCGTGCAACCTCCCGGACACCATCAGTCCGCTCCACCTGCGGCACATTGTTCCGGACAATCACCTGGGCCTTCGCATCATCCTCAATATGCGACTGCAACAACTGCCGCTCAGTCACAATCCCCTCATACCGGCCATCAGCCATCGCAACGATCCCTTTCGAGTTCTCACGTTCAAACACGGACCGTACCTTTCCAAGCCTTTCATCAACATCCACCTCGATGTACTCCGAGGTGGCAATATCAGCAATATTCATCTCTCTCCCCCCGAAAGTTCACCGCGCAAACTCTTCAAAGTACCCCACACACCCAACCTAAGACACACCCACACCACACCCCACATATGCCACCCACCATCACCACCTTCGGCCGCTACACCTACCTCGCCACCGAACTCCTCTGGGGCACCATCGCCCTCGCCCTCCTCCAGTACACCAACTCCCACCGGAAAGCCCTCCGCGTCTCCCTCGCCCTCTACCCCTTCGCGTACGCCTGGGACCGCTACACCCTCGAAGCCGGCGTCTTCAAAATCCCGCTCCGCACCGGCATCGACATCGCCGGCATCCCCCTCGAAGAACACCTCTTCATGTTCATCGTCCCCTCCATGGTCATCGGGACCGCAGAAGCCATCACACCAGATGAACAGCCAAACACATCACCCAACCAGCCCCACTAAGGCTTTTTGTTGTATTCCTCTGGGTAACTAATCTTAAAGAGCCG
>CAZSSY010000001.1:29441-68485 GCA_964609565.1 uncultured Natronomonas sp. | reverse complement strand
CAGTTATACCTTAGTTAGTGGTTATTAACCAACTACATGTGGTATGAGACGTAGAAACATAACCCGGACGGTGGTAACGCTCGTGACGTGCCTCTGTGTCGTCACAATGTTCGCCGGCGCCGCAACCGCACAAATCGTCGATATCGACTCCGACCTCGATTCGGATATCCAAGAAGACGGTGGCGGCGGCGGCGGTGCACTCTTCGTCGACGGTGGTGAAGGAAGCGGTGGCGGTGCAGGTAGCGTGGATGGCGATGTTGGTAACCAGTCCCTGGATGTGAACCTGTCTGGCAATGGAACACTGCCAGGACAAGATGAGGCCAACATCAGCGTTGACTGTACACTCTCACCAAATGCTGGCCCAGAAGCTTGTGATGTGAACCAATCAACTGGCGGAAGCGAAGCCCCGATTCCACCTGAGGACGGTCTTCCAGGTGGCGATCAAGACACTCCGCTCCCCGCTAATATTGATGGCGACCTCGATGCATCAGGCAATGACAACGGTGGTACTGGTTTTGGCGAGTTAATTGTTGAATCAGAGCAAGGAAACGCTACAGGGAATGGTAGTGTTGAGGGTGATGCCGGTAATACGACACTGAATGTTAGTCTTGGAGGTGCTGGTGATATCCAAGGTACTGGAGAATCTGCCAGTATTGAATGTACTATATCACCGGACTTCGGTGCAGAGTCCTGTGACTTCCCAGCACCTGGTGACGGAGGTGGAGGCGGTGGTGACGATGGTGGACCGAATCCACTAATTGCTGACCTTGATGGTGACGCCAACGGTGAAAGCCACGAACACGGCGGTGGCGGAAATGGCTACGCAAATGCTTCAGCAGACCAAGGCTATCTTAACGGCAGCGGTGCCGCAGATGGCAATATCACTAACCAATCACTAACCGTTGAACTCGCCGGCGAAAGCGCGTTCCAGGGAACAGCATTCGAAGGCAACCTCAGCTGTACACTCCATCCAGAAGCAGGCCCAGACTCCTGTGACTTCGGAGCACCCAGTGGAGGTGGCGGTGAGGATGTAGAGCCGCCTGAGGAGTTGCAGGATGTTCTTGATCAGATTGAAGACGGTGGCGGTGAGGATGTAGAGCCGCCTGAGGAGTTGCAGGATGTCCTAGACCAACTCCAAGGCCTATAGATCACAAAAATCCGGAAACTGTTTTTATTGAATTATTCTCTAGAAAATACGCGATAATTTTCAATATATACTCAGTCGTTAGACCATGTATTCATGTTCAATAATGAACAAAGACCTGAAACGAAGGCCGGGGTTAGAGGGGTAAATTGGCATGATAAGACCATTTTAGTGACAGGGTCTACAAGCGGCGTGGGCCGGGAGGCAGCATTGGCATTAGGTAGACTTGGGGCGGACGTGGTTGTGCATGGCCGACGAGAAAATGCTGGAAATGAAGTTGTTACTGAATTGGAAGACTTTGGTTCGGAGGCGTGGTTCATCTCGGCGGATTTTACGTCACTTGAGGATATTTCTCAACTTGCGGAGACAGTGATGGATAATGTGTCCGATATTGATGTTCTCTGTAATAATGCGGGTGGGTTGTTTGAGCCGGTTGAGACGGATCTTGGGGTGGAGAAGAATTTTCATGTGAATCATTTGGCGCCGTATTTGTTGACGGCGGAGTTGTTGCCGGTGTTGGCTGATGGGGGGCGGGTGGTGACGACGGCTTCGATTGGGCATCGGGTGGGGACGTTGAATCTGGATAGTGTGGCGGGGTTGATGGGGTTGTCTGATTGGGCGGCGTATTGTCGGTCGAAGCTGGCGAATGTGCAGTTTGCGAATGAGTTGTCGCGTCGGCTGGTGGCGGCTGGTCGGGATGTGACGTCGAATTCGTTTCACCCGGGGATTATTCCGGGGAGTGAGTTTTCGCGGGCGTTACCGGAGCCGGCGTCGATGGTCGGGCGGATTCTGGGTGAGTTTCCGGTGACAGATTCGGTTGAGGATGGCGCTGCGACGCTCGTATATCTGGCAGCGTCGGATGAGGTTGAAGGGATTACGGGGAGGTATTTCGTGCGGTGTCGGGATCGGCGGCCGGCGCCGGATGCGACGGATGTGGAGGCCCAGGGTCGGCTGTGGTCTCGGAGTGCGGAAATGCTCGATATTGAGGAGCCTCTAGCAGATGCTGTGACTGAGGAGTAAGGTGTTTACCGCGTTTTGTCGTGGTGTAGACTCAAGTGGTGTGTCGTTGGTTTGAGTGTGTGGTTCTTCTTTGAGTTTTGGTTTGTCCCGGTGGTGGTTACCGGTGGGGCTTACTACTAGGGTTGTATGTGAATTCAATATATGTCAAAATTTGTATGGGTTCGGGCGGATTTGAACCGCCGGCCTCCTCCATGTCAAGGAGGTGTCATAACCAGTCTAGACCACGAACCCACGCATCCGACCAGTTGCATGCCAGCGTAACCCACTGACGCAATTGAACCTTTCGGAACCCACAGCTCCGCACACATGCGAAGAAACAGATATCCGTCTTGCTCGATAACCCTGCGTGTAAGGATGGAATTGTCCAAAATCATGCAGTTTGAGTGCTAAAATCCTGGTTTTAGTAGTTTTTTGATGTCCAGAGATAGTGGTTTAGTATATAAACCCCTGCATATAGCGGGCAGAAGCATGATGGCCAATTAGCGGTTATTATAAGAGTAGCAATGGGTGAATCGAGAGCCAGGCGAGCGGCTGTAACGTGTATCGTCTCACTTCTCATGATTATCGGGTTTACGGTTGCCCCAGCCGCCGCAGTTGTCGATGATGGCCTCTCTCTCACCGATAACGATTCCATCTCGATCGATCTCGACGACGACAGCCCAGTCTCCGTCGATGTCGAAGACGACGTCACCGTCGGCGTCGGTGATGAAGACGTCTCCGTCGGTGACAACGACATAACCGACAGTGATGGCACACTCCCATCCGGAGATGACCTCCCATCCACTGACGGCACTGACGAAGACGCGGTCTCCGTCGGTGACAACCTCGATGAGGTGGGGAATGGTGATGACCTCCCCGTTTCGGAGGATGACATTTCCCTCCCGGATGCTGGTGGAAGTGATGATGTAACGGCTATTGGTGACGATCTGGGCGACCTTGGCCTCGTGTCCGGCGATGACCTCCCCGTTTCGGAGGATGATGTCGGCCTCTCGGACGATTCCCTCGGGGAGAATGACGCACTCTCGGGCGTTGACGATGCTGTACCGGATGCTGGAACGGGCGATGCCCTCGGTGACACGGAATCCCCGATCGATAACGACCAGGTCCCTGATGAGGCGTGTACGGATGTTGGGGATCCGGTCCAAGAAGAGGTGCCGTTCGAGCAGGTGCCGTGGATTGATGAGTTACCGTCTGAGGCCCAACCGGAGGGGGTGCCGTGGGATGTGGTGACGCCGGGTGCGGCCGCTTCGATCGCGTTTAGCATGGCCCCGACACAATGCCAGGTCTTCGACCCCCGCGACCCATCATATGATCCCCTTCGAGATGGTATCGCCCCCGACACCGACGGTGAGGTTGTGAAGTTGGGGCAGGATCGTGGTGGGGCGTCGTCGTGGGTGACGTATTATGCGACGCTGGATGAAACCGGGGATGGTCCTGGTGCGTCGATAGATGGTGGCCCGTTGGTGACGCAAGAGTTTGGTGATGCGGAGTGGTTCATCTCGGTGAATGATGGTGAGAAGGAGTACGGGTTGGAGCCTCGTGTTCGGTATTGGGATGATGGGACGGCGTTTGCGAAACAGGATGTTGTGCTGTATGGGAAGCGACTTGGCGTGAATATGGACTGTGACGGCGAGGAATGCCAGCCGGGAACGGAGGGGCTTCCGGAGCTGCAGGAGTATCCGCCGATTCCAGTGGCGACGAGTCAGGACGGTGGGAGTGACGACCAGATGTTCCCCGAGGAAATGTGTACGGATGTTGGGGATCCGGTCCAAGAAGAGGTGCCGTTCGAGCAGGTGCCGTGGATTGATGAGTTACCGTCTGAGGCCCAACCGGAGGGGGTGCCGTGGGATGTGGTGACGCCGGGTGCGGCCGCTTCGATCGCGTTTAGCATGGCCCCGACACAATGCCAGGTCTTCGACCCCCGCGACCCATCATATGATCCCCTTCGAGATGGTATCGCCCCCGACACCGACGGTGAGGTTGTGAAGTTGGGGCAGGATCGTGGTGGGGCGTCGTCGTGGGTGACGTATTATGCGACGCTGGATGAAACCGGGGATGGTCCTGGTGCGTCGATAGATGGTGGCCCGTTGGTGACGCAAGAGTTTGGTGATGCGGAGTGGTTCATCTCGGTGAATGATGGTGAGAAGGAGTACGGGTTGGAGCCTCGTGTTCGGTATTGGGATGATGGGACGGCGTTTGCGAAGCAGGATGTGGTGTTGTATGGGACGCGGCTTGGGGTGAATATGGACTGTGACGGCGAGGAGTGTCAGCCGGGTACTGCTGGTTTGCCACAGCTGCAGGAGTATCCGCCGATTCCGGCACCGAGCGCGCAGGAATAACGCGATCGTTCTCCTGTAATTTTTGTGGGTGGTTGGGGTTTGGTTGTGGTTTGTGAGTAGGTAGTGGGTGGTGTGTTTCGATGTGGGCGTGGTGTGGGTGGTGGAGCGACAGCCTTATACTGGTGTACTTATTTGTACATCGTAACACAGTATTGGTCATTAGTGTCCATGATGGAAGAATACGTGCGGCGTGTCACCACCGGCGACTCCCTCACCCACGACGAAGCCCGCGACGCCGCCACCCACCTGTTCGACGACGCCACCGACGCCCAAATCGGCGCCCTCCTCACCGCCCTCCGCGCCAAAGGCGAAACCGAAACCGAGATCGCCGGATTCGCCGCCGGCATGCGCGACGCCGCCCACACCATCACCCCCAACCGCAGCCCCCTCATCGACACCTGCGGGACCGGCGGCGACGGCCACGACACCATCAACGTCTCCACCACCAGCGCCTTCCTCGCAGCCGCCGCCGGCATCCCCGTCGCCAAACACGGCAACTACTCCGTCAGCAGCGCCTCCGGCAGCGCCGACGTCCTCGAAACCCTCGACGTCACCATCGACGCCGACCCCCCCGCCGTCGAAACCTGCATCGAAGACATCGGGATCGGATTCATGCTCGCCCCCGTCTTCCACCCCGCCATGAAAGCCGTCATCGGGCCCCGAAAGGAACTCGGGATGCGCACCATCTTCAACATCCTCGGCCCACTCACCAACCCTGCCGGTGCCGACGCCCAACTCGTCGGCGTCTACGACCCCGGCCTCGTTCCCCGGATCGCCGACGCCCTCGCCCAACTCCCGGTTGAGCGTGCCCTCGTCGTCCACGGCAGCGGGCTCGATGAAATCGCCGTCCACGCCGAGACCACCGTCGCCGAAGTCACCGACGACACCGTCACCGAGTACACCATCACCCCCAGCGATCTCGGCATTGAGACCCACTCTCTTGACGCCATCGCCGGCGGCCCTCCCGAGGCCAACGCCGCCGACACCAAAGCCATCCTCGCCGGCCACCTCGAGGGCGCCAAACGCGACATCGTCCTCGCCAACGCCGGCGCCGCCATCTACATCGCCGGGGAAACCGACAGCCTTGCCGCCGGCGTCGACACCGCCCGCGACACCATCGCCTCAGGCGACGCCCTCGCCCAACTCGAAGCACTCCAAGCATTCGACCCATGACACGCGTCAAAATCTGTGGAATCACTTCCCACGACGACCTCACCGCCACCGTCGCCGCGGGCGCCGACGCCATCGGCCTCACCGTCGACGTCACCACCGACACCCCCCGCGAGATCCCCGCGAACGACGCCGTCGAACTCGCCCGCGCCACCCCGCCGTTCGTCACCACCGTCCTCGTCACCATGCCCTCCGCGCCCGAAGCCACCGTCGAACTGGCCTCTCGCGTCCAACCAGACGTCGTCCAAATCCACGGCGACCTTACCCCCGGCGACCTCGCGTACCTCTCTGCGAAAATCCACGGCGACGTCCTCAAAGCCACCACCCCCGGGGAGGCCGCCGCCTACGACACCATCGCCGACGCCCTCCTCATCGACTCCCTTGATGCCGACGGCGCCGGCGGCACCGGCCACACCCACAACTGGCAGCATACCCACGACATCACCGACACCCTCGAGTCACCCATCATCCTCGCCGGCGGCCTCACCCCCGACAACGTCACCGACGCCATCGACACCGTCCACCCCTACGGCGTCGACGTCGCCAGCGGCGTCGAATCCAGCCCCGGCCAAAAAGACCCAGGCGCCGTCACCAGCTTCATCGACACCGTCCACACCCACCCCCACCATACCACGACGGAGCATCACTAGTAGCATCACCCCTCATCGATGATACCCTCTTTCCACCGAGACCGATGATTTCACGCGACACATTCTGTGACCTCGCCGCAGACACCCCGGCCGTTATCCGCGTCGTCGCCGACCTCGACGTCTCAATCGAGCCGCTGGCGGCCTACGCCGCCCTCACCGGCCGCACCACCAGCCCCCCCGCAGCGCCCAACGCCATCCGGGTAGAAAGCGCAGAGAAAGTCGCCACCAGCGACCCGGACGGCGCCTTCACCGCCGCCCCTGGGGCCGACCGCCACGCCCGCTACTCCTTCGTCGGCTACGACCCCGCCGCCGCCATCACCATCCACCCACCCACCCAGACCAGCAACACAGCAACTACCCATCCAGAACCAGCCGACACCGAGGTCACAACGGATGGCGACTCCACGTCGTCGAGCGGGTCGCGGGTCGATATCACGGTGCTCGATGACCGCTATGCGGGCGTGTTGTCGGGGAATGGTGGTGATACCGTGGATACGCTACGGGCGGTGCTCCCGGATGTCCCCCGCCGGAACTTCCCCGAGACGGACCGCCAACAGCTCCACGGCGGCCTCGTCGGATTCCTGGCCTACGACGCCGTCTACGACTTGTGGCTCGCCGATCTTGGGTATACCCGGCCGGTGTCGCGGTATCCGGACGCCCAGTTCGTCTTGGCGACGAAAACCCTCGTGTTCGACGAAGCCGCCGACACCGTCTCCCTGGTCTTCACCCCCCTCGTCCGCCCACAGGACGACGCCGACGCTATCTATGACGCCCTCACGACCGAACGCCAAGCCGTAACGGAGGCACTCGAGGCGGCGGGTGACCTCCAACCGGGCGGGTTCCACCGCCTCGCCGAGACGGCCGGGTCGCGGGCGAGCTACGAACAGGCAGTCGAGCAGGCCAAAGAACACGTCCTCGATGGCGACATCTATCAAGGCGTCCTCTCGCGGACCCGTGAACTCGACGGCACCATCGACCCCCTCGGGCTCTACACCGCACTGCGGGACATCAACCCATCCCCCTACATGTATCTCCTCGATTTCGACGACCGCGTCGTCGTCGGCGCCTCCCCCGAAACACTCCTCTCCGTGCAGGGCCGCCGCGTGGTGAGCAACCCGATCGCCGGCACGTGCGACCGCGGCTCCAGTCCAGTTGAGGACCGCCGGCTCGCCGGCGAGATGCTCGCCGACAGCAAAGAACGCGCCGAACACACCATGCTCGTCGACCTCGCACGCAACGACGTCCGCCGCGTCGCCGACGCCGGAAGCGTCCGCGTCGAGGAGTTCATGAACGTCCTCAAATACAGTCACGTCCAACACATCGAATCCACCGTCACCGGCCGCCTCCACGCCGAGTGTGACGCCTTCGATGCCACCCGCGCCGCGTTCCCCGCCGGCACCCTCGCCGGCGCCCCCAAGATCCGCGCGATGGAACTCATCGACGCGCTCGAAGACGCCCCCCGCGGGATCTACGGCGGCGGGGTCGGGTATTATTCCTGGAGTGGCGACGCCGACTTCGCCATCGTCATCCGGACCGCTACCATCGACCGTGGCGCAGGCGTCGACGACACCGACCGCGTCACCGTCCAAGCCGGCGCCGGGATCGTCGCCGACTCCGATCCCGCCCGTGAATACCGCGAGACCGAAAAGAAGATGGACGGGGTCCTCACGGCCCTCGACGCGATCGAATCCAGCCAGGAGACCCCAGGCCCCCAGGGCTCATCATGACTCAGACAGACGTGCTCGTCATTGACAACTACGATTCGTTCACTTACAACCTCGTCGAGTACCTCAGCCAACACGATGCCACCAGCGTCGATGTCCACCGCAACACCATCGACCTCGAGACCGTCCAGGCGCTCGACCCGGACGGGATCGTGATCTCGCCGGGCCCCGGGCATCCCGCCAACGCGCGGGATGTCGGCGTGACCACCGCGGTGCTCACCGAGGTGAGTCCGACGGTCCCGACGCTTGGGGTGTGTATGGGGCTTGAGGCAGCCGTCCACGCCTACGGCGGCCGCGTGGATCGCGCGCCGTCGCCCGTCCATGGGAAAGCTTCTCCGGTCGACCATGACGGCGAGGGGGTGTTTGCGAGCCTCACACAGGGGTTTCAGGGCGGGCGGTATCATTCGTTGGTGGCGGCGGAGATTCCCGAGTGTTTCGAGGTGACGGCGACGGCGACGACGGAGGCGGCCGGCGAGGAGCTCGTCATGGGGATTCGCCACGAGCGGTATCCGATTGAGTGTGTCCAGTTTCATCCGGAGTCGGTGTTGACGGCGGTCGGCCACGATATCGTGGGGAATTTCCTCGCGATGACGGGGTAGCGTGTCACGCAACGAACACCCTTCGAGCGTGGACATGGATTACGGGTAGCGTTGTCCCACAGGACGCCTCATTCCGGCCCGATTCCCCACCCCACGACACTATATCAAAAATCAGATAATAATCCTGGCGTGTCGCCACCCGTTCACCGCTATTCGACCGGCTACCGCCCACGGCCAGCTGACGGACACACGAGTATAGAGTGCTTACCGGGTGGTGAACGCGGGAGAGACCAAACCCGCTTGTTTCCAATGGAGAACCACGAGCTATCACCCAGTTTGACGCCTCCTAATTTCACTTTCACTTCGGGATGGTCACCATTATACGATTCCCAGCGAATCACACAGGTCGTACGCGACCGGGCACACCAACTACACGACACACGAGACCACACCGTGCCCCAGAACAGTATCGGAAATCCGATAAAAACGCCCATACGTTCACAACCATTACACCACTCAAACACCGAGATTAAGCACACCCAATGACACACACCACCCACCCACTCTCAACGCATACCACGCCCACACACATCCGCGCCCCAACCGCACCAACGTCCATCCCGCGGAGGCCCACCACATGAGCGACACCAACCCAACCGCCGACACCGTCACCCTCCCGATCAAACGCACCGACGGCGACGCCCTCCAAGACCGCCTCACCAGCAACGCCTACCACAACATCCTCCCCGCCCGCTACCTCCAAAAAAACGCCGACGGCGACCTCACCGAAACCCAAGAAGACCTCTTCGAACGCGTCGCCAAAAACATCGCTCTCGCCGAAGCCGCCTTCGAAGCCACCCGCCACAACACCAGCATCACCGTCACCCCCAGCCAACTCAAACCCGACCACCCCCGCCGCGACGAACTCGCCGAAACCGTCTTCGGGAAAGGCATCACCGCCGCCGACAACGCCACCACCACCCTCACCCCCGCCAACGTCAACAAATTCAGCTACGACACCATCGTCCCCACCATCCCAGAACCCATCCTACAGCACTTCCAAGACACCGCCGACACCTTCCAAACCCTCATGGAAGACCTCGCGTTCATCCCCAACTCCCCCACCCTGATGAACGCCGGCGACGAACTCCAACAACTCTCCGCCTGCTTCGTCGACTCCCCCGACGACGACATCGACGACATCCACCAAACCGCCAAAGAAGCCGCCCAAGTCTTCCAATGCCTCACCGCAGACACAACCGTCTCCCTCGAAGACAAAGGCATTGTCTCCATCGCCGACGTCGAACCCGGCGACCGCATCCGCCAACGCGACGGCGGCGACCACCGTTTCCGGACCGTCGAGGACACTCACGCCTACGACGACGCCCCAGTGACACGCATCGACACCGAGGCCGGCGTCACCCTTACCGGCACGCCGAATCACGAACTCCTCGTCGACGGGACCTGGCAGCGGATCGACCAGATCCAGCCCGGGGACACCCTCTCACTCCGACTTAACTGGCTCGACGCCGACGCTGACGCCCCACCGCTCGACGCGGTCACCGCCGGCGCCCAATGGGACACCACCAGAACAGTTTCGAACGACGCCATCCGTGACCTCCATGCCGACGGCCTCAGCGACTTCGAGATCGCCGACCAGCTCGATAGTTCAGCGTCAACAATCCAGCGCCGCCGCGCACTCGAACTCGGCCTCGACCCCAACGGCGACGGCGGCCGGCCCGCCGGCCCGGTGAGCTTCGACGAGGCCACCTTCGAGACACTGTATGCCGAGGGCCGTAGCGACGGCGACATCGCCCAGGAACTCGACATCTCCACTCGCACTGTCGCCCGCTACCGCGAACAGCAATCACTCGCGGCCAACGGACAGGCCGTCACACCCGCAAGTCAGCCACACCACCTCACCCCGGCACTCGCGGAACTCCTCGGGATGTGGATCGGCGACGGTTCAAAACACGCAGACGGCATCCGCTTCCATCTCGCTCGTGACGAAACACTCGAACACGCCGACCGACTCGCCCGCGACCTCTTCGACATCGGGCTCGACTGGCAGTGGCGAGAGGGCTGTTACGACGCCGTCCTCCACAGCCATGAGATCAAACGCTGGTGGCTCACGAACTTCGGCGACGCCAAACCCGACGCCCCCACCGCACGCGTCCCCGAGGCCGTCCAGCATGCCGACCGCGAGACCATCGGAGCATTCCTCCGTGGGCTGTATTCGACGGACGGCAGCCTCCAGAAAGATGTCTATCCCCGGCTGTGGAGCGCCTCCGCCGACCTGATCGACGGCGTCCAACAGCTCCTCCTCGGCCTCGGCATCCCCGCCACCCGATGGGAATACGACACCGACGACCGCGACTACTACACCGTCGCCCCAACCGGCGAACGCGGCCTCGAACGATTCTGCAAACACATCGGGTTCATTGACGCCCGCGCGGAAACCATGGCCGAGACCCTCGACACAATCGACTCACAGGGCCCGAGCGTCGGCACCGTCACCGGCGCAACCTGGCACATCCCCGTCGAATCCATCGTCGATGCAGGGACCGAAACCGTCTATGACGTCACCGTCGCCGACAACCACGAATACCTCGCGAACGCGGTCGTCTCCCACAACAGCGGCGGCGGCATGGGGTATGCATTCTGGAAACTCCGGCCCTACGGCGACGCCGTCGGCAGCACCGGCGGCATCGCCAGCGGCCCCATCACGTTTATGCGGACCTACGACCAGATGTGCTTCCCGCCCGGCACGAAGGTCCTCACCCCGCACGGTCAACGCCCGATTGAAGACCTCCAGGAAGGCGAGGTCGTGATCGATGAACATGGCGACGAACAACCCGTGGTTGAGACGATGGAACGAAACGTCGATGAGGAACTCATCGAGATCACGCCGGCGCGGTTGAACAAACCGATTCGGGCAACCGGCGAGCACCCCTTCAAAGTCGTCCGTGATGGCGACATCCAGTGGGTCGATGCCCGCGATCTCACCGCCGACGACAAGCTCGTGCTCGGGCATTCGGTCACGGAAAACGACCTCACGCTCGATGAGACCCTTGATCTTTCGACCGTGGCGTCTGGCCCCCTGGTCTTCACTGACGGTGGCGCAGTCATCAATCGCGAGTATCACGGCGCATCGAAAGGCACCCAGCCTGCCGCCATCGACACCGATGTCCCGGTCAGGGATTTCGCGACTGTCGCCGGCTGGTATCTGGCCGAAGGCTGCGTCGTCTACCGTCGCGGCATCCCGAACGAAGTCACGTTTACGCTGCATGCTGATGAACATGAAGCAGTTGCCGAAATCAGGGGTGCCCTCGCATCATTCGGGGTTTCGACGCGCGTAGAACGTATCGACGAGCGGACGACACAGCGAGTTCACGTCGAAAGTGCGAGTTTCGCCCAACTCATCGAGGGCCTCTTCGGGACTGGGAATGCCGACAAACGGATCCCGGAGTTCCTCTGGACGGCGCCCCTCGAGACGCAAGCGCGTATCGTCGAAGCACTCGTTGACGGCGACGGGAAACTGGAAAAGCGCGGGTCGAGCCAGCGCGTCCAACTCAAATTGACGTGTGAGGCAGTTATCGATTGGGTCTTCCAAGTTGGGCTTCGCTGTGGCGTGCAGTTCTCCCGCCACCAGCGAACACCAGATGCACGACAACCAACGTACGGGCTGAGTGCGAGTGTGAGCACGGCGCTCGACACGCCGCTCGAACGGCTGTTCGACGATATTCCAGCCGATTTCCGCGTCACCGACCGAACCAAACAAGCACACGGGTACGAGGTCGTCGACATCAACCAGTTGGAATTCGTCGAGTATACGGGCCCGGTGTACAATGCGGAAGTCGCCGAGACACACACGTACATCGCAGACGATGTCGTCGTTCACAACTGCGAGACCATCGCGCAAGGCGGGGCGCGACGTGGCGCACAAATGGGCGTGATGCGTGTTTCGCACCCGGATGTTATCCAGTTCATCCATGCGAAGAATAAGGATGTCTCGCTGGCCGAAACTCTCCGCTTGAACGATCCAGACGACTTCACGCATAACTCCTTCCAGGAGGCCCTCGAGGAGGCCAGAGACCTGATCGATGCGGAGGGCCGCGTTCCTCGGCATCTGCGGAATGCGGTCGAAGGCCATCTCTCGAATTTCAATATCTCTGTCGGTGTTACCGATGACTTCATGGATGCCTTGAAACAGGGCGAGGAGTTCACGTTCACGAATCCGCGGACCGGTGAGCCGCATATCACGACGCCGGAGACGAAGGAACTCTATGATATGTTTGGGCTTGGTGAGTACGTCGAGGTTGGTGAGGAACTCTCGGTGCCGGCCGAGGAACTCTGGGATGATATCGTTGAGGGCGCCCACGAGAACGGCGAACCCGGCGTCATCTACCTCGAACGTGTCAACAAAGAACACTCCTTCGACGTTGAGGAACACCCCGACCACCGGATTCTCGCCACCAATCCGTGTCTCACCGGCGATATGGAGGTCCAGTTGGCCGACGGGACAACCCGCCCGATCGCCGACCTGGCAGCCACCGCCGATACGAGACACGTCAAGACGCTCCTGGATGGGGAGGTCGTCTCGCGGCCTGCGGCCGCGTTCAAGACGCGGGAGAATGCGGCTGTCCTTGCGGTGACGACTGAGTCGGGGTGTACGCTTCGGGTCACGCCCGACCACGAACTCCGGACCGCTGACGGTGACTGGATCGAGGCGGCGGCGCTGGATGCTGGCGATCGTGTTGTCGGGCTCGCGCGGCCGCGGGCGACGCCACAGGGAGCGGTGCAGGAAACACGGACGGACACCATCGCCCACATCGAGGCTGCGGGGACGGCGGATGTCTATGATTTGGCCGTCGATGACACTCATAACTTCTTCGCCAGCGCCTCTGGTGAGGACGCTATCAACGTCCACAACTGTGGTGAACAGCCGCTTGAGGAATATGAGGCGTGTAACCTCGGGCATATTAATCTCTCGACGCTCGCCGCCCAGGATGCCCCAGACTGGCGTGTTTGGTCTGCCCAACACGCGGATGAGTATCCAACTGAGGAAGCTGCGATCGAGGCGTTCCTTGAGGATGCGATCGATTGGGAGGCGTTCGACCGTCGCATCGAGCTTGGGACTCGCTTCTTAGAGAATGTTGTCACGATGTCTGATTTCCCGGTGCGGGAAATCGAGCAGAAAGTCCGCGAGATGCGGAAAATCGGGCTCGGGATCATGGGACTCGCCCAACTCTACATTCAGCTCGGGATGTCCTACGGGAGTGATACGTCGAATGAGGTCGCTCGGCAGTTGATGACGCATATCAACCATACCTCGAAGTGGGCTTCCCACGAACTCGCTGAGGAACGCGGCGTGTTTGCCGAGTGGGAGAACTCGAAATACGCCGACCCCCCGGCGTATCATGAGTGGTTTGAACACCAGACCGGGCTGGATGCCGATGAGTGGGCGGAAGGGTTCCCGATCCGGAATCACAACACAACCACCATTGCGCCGACGGGATGTGTGGCGGAGGATTCGTTGGTATCGACGGATGCGGGGTTGGTCCCGATCAAGGAGTTGGATGAAACGACGGCGGAGTTCGAGCAGTGGGGTGAGATTGCCGTCGATGTCGCGACAGATGGTGGAGCGAAGACAGCGACAGCCGTCTATGATAACGGGTTGGCGGCGGTCCGACGCATTGAGACCGAGGGTGGGTTCAATGTGGCAGCGACACCAGACCATCGATTCCGCACGATCACGACCGATGGTGAGTACGCTTGGAAGGAAGCTGATGCCTTCGAGCCCGGCGACCGTATCCTCTTACAGCGAGACACCTTCGACGGCGGGCGGCGCGTGACGCTCGATACCAGCGAACAAGACGACTTCCATCACAATACGGCTACTGATCTCGACCTCCCGGGTGAGATGACGCCGGCGTTGGCTGCGTTCCTCGGGTACTTCATGGGCGATGGGTATGTCCATGAACGAGTTGGCGTGAAGCTGGTCGTGGAGTCGGACGCGACGGAGCTTGATACGTATCTCCGTGAGCTTGGGGAATCGGTGTTCGGTGTGACACCGACCGTTGAGGATCGTGATACACGGCACTGTCTGATCTTTGGTGGTCGGCACCTCCCGCGGTATTTTGTGGATAATGGCTGGACGAAAGATGGTGGTAACGAAGGGCAAGGTGCCGCGAGCGCTTTCATTCCGAGTGAGGTCTTGCAGGGTGATGAAGCAATTGTGAAAGCGTTCCTCCGTGGCTTGTTCGAAGCCGATGGGACTGCCTCCCGGAAGGTTGAGTTATCAACCGTCTCTGAGACGTTGGCAGACCAGGTCCAAACCCTGTTACTCTCGCTTGGGTGTGTCTTCGTCAAGGATAGCCTTGAGACTACCGGGATGGACGATCATTTCGGCGATCGACCACGGTATACAGTCCGCGGAGCGAACAAACGTGAAGACAAACGGTTCATGGACTCGGTCGGGTTTATCACCAAATCGAGTCACTATGACCTTACTGCCCAATCATACAAGAACGATACCTATCCACCGGCGATCATCGATACCCTCCGGGATGTCGAAGACTATGAGTCGGTGAATTTCAGTGTGAGGCATCGTGTCAATCAAGCACCCATTAATGGCGCTGTCACCCGGAAACTCGTCACAGATATTGAGGATGCAACCGGTGAAACGGTCCGCCTTGATGGCCGTCGCCTCACGGATTTCTATGCGGCCACTGTCGCCTCCGTCAGCGACGAGACGGCCTACACGAAAGACATCAGCGTCCCCTCGAATAACACCTATATCGCCAACGGGTTTGTGACGCACAATACGACGTCGATGGTCGGGAATACCACGGGTGGGTGTGAGCCGATTTATAATGTGGCGTATTATAAGAATGTCTCTGATGATGTGCAGGGTGATGAGATGTTGGTGGAGTTTGATGATTATTTCTTGCGGGTGTTGGAGGAGAATGGGATTGATGTGGATGCGGTGAAGCGGGAGGCTCAAGAGCAGATGGCGGCGAATGAGTTTGCGGGGTTGGAGGGGTTGGCGTCGGTGCCGGATGCGATTGGGGAGTTGTTTGTGACGACGGGTGATTTGTCGGCGAAGGAGCATGCGGCGGTGCAGGTGGCGTGTCAGGCGGGGGTTGATTCGGCGATTTCGAAGACGGTGAATGCGCCGAATGAGTCGACGGTTGCGGATGCGAAGGCGGTGTTTGAGTATATCTATGATCATGGGGGGAAGGGTGTGACGTATTATCGGGATGGGACGCGGTCGAAGCAGGTGTTGACGACGCGGGCGCAGAATGCGGAGTTTGCGGAGATGGCGGAGGATGAGGCGGCTGAGGTGATTGTCGAGCAGATCCAGGATATCTTTGGTGGGCTTGATGCGTTCTTGGATAGTGAGGATGTCCGGGCGGTGGTTGAGACGGATGTGGAGGATCTCCTGGATTTGGAGGTGGAGTTGGGGCGGAAGCGGCCGCGGCCGGATGTCTTGCATGGGGTGACTCAGCGGATTGACACGGGGTATGGGAAGCTGTATGTGAATATTAATGAGGATCCGGAGGAGAGTCGGCCGTTTGAGTTGTTTGCGAATATTGGGAATTCGGGTGGGTTTACGGCGTCGTTCACGGAGGCGTTGGCGAAGACGATTTCGACGGCGTTGCGGTCGGGGGTTGATCCGGGCGAGATTGCGGATGAACTGCAGGGGATTCGGTCGCCGAAGGTGGCGTGGGATAAGGGTGAGCAGATTAATTCGATCCCGGATGCGATTGGGACGGCGATGCGGCGGTATCTGGATGGCGATATCGATAAGGCGTATCCCCAACAGCAGAACTTGACGGAGATCGCTGAGGAACGCGGCGATGCTGGCGATGTGTCGGGCGGTGGGGATGCGGCGGTCGAACGGGAGCCGGATGGCGGAGTAGGCCCGGATCCCGTCGAGACACCTGGTCCCGAACCCACTGATGCTGATGATGGTGCTGATGCTGGTAGTGAGGTGGGTGGTGGGAGTGGTGCTCGTGGTGGGTCGTCGGTGTCGAATGGGCAGGCTGGGGCTGGCGGTGGGGTGTCGGGTGCGGGGGATGTGGATGGTGAGTCGGTGCGGTCGTTGGTTGCGGAGGGTGAGTCGCCGGAGTGTCCGGAGTGTGGGAGTTTGACGTTGTATTATTCGGAGGGCTGTAAGACGTGTGAGTCTTGCGGTTGGTCTGAGTGCTGACGCGGGCCTGACACGGTATCCGTGCGTTTTTCTTCGATGGTTGGGTGACGGTGAGTTATCTGTCGGTGTGTGGTGTGTCGTTGTCTGGTATGGGGTGGTGGTGTGTGGTGTGTGGTGGGGGTGCGTGTGGGGTTGGGGGTGTTTTGGGTTGGATAGAGCCCGAATTTTTGTATAGCGTGGGTGCGAGGGGTTGCGAACGGAGGGGCTGTCCGGTGGTGCCAGCGTGTGAGTGGGCTGGCTGGCTGGCCGGCGGCTTGACTAGTATGTCGATTGGGTCACTCGCTATTTCGGGGTTGTATGGGTTGGCGGCGTTGAGCGGTGTGGTTGTGGGGTATATTGTGTGGCAGAATCGGCGGCAGCCGGGGGCTGTGTCGTTGTTGGCGGTGGTGTGTGGGGCGTGGTGGTGGTGTGCGGCGTTGTTTGTGGCGGCGAACACGGGGAGTTTCACGGCGTCGATGTGGCTCCAACGGAGTACGTATATTGGGGTGGCGGTGATCGTGGCGGGGATGTTGCTGTTTAGTTTGGAGTATTCGGGGCGGCAGGCGTGGCTGCGATGGTGGGTGGTCGGGTTAATCGGGGTGCATCCGGTGGCGGTCACGATCTTGGTGGTGTTGAATCCGGGTGACGTGTTTTTCCGCATGATTGAGTCGGCGTCGGTGGCGGCGACGGTTACGGGCGTGGTGTTTGCGTTCGGCCCGGCATTTTGGCTGCATGCGGTGTATTCGTATACGATGTTGACGGTGGCGTTGTTGATCGTGTTTCAGGTGGCGTATTCGTCGCGGCGGCTGTATCGGTGGCAGTTCGTGTTGTTGTTTGCGGCGATCATCGTGGCGTCGGCGACGAATTACTTGTATATTGCGGGGCCGTTGTCGTTTGACGCGGGCCCGATCGGGGTGTTGGTGGCGGCCGGGCTGTTCACGGTGGCGATCACGCGGTATCAACTGATGGATTTGGCGCCGATCGCGCGGGATCAGCTGGTTGATGACATCAATGACGCGGTGTTCGTGGTGGATCATGCTGATCGGTTGGTGGATGTGAATCCGGCGGGCCAGGTGTTGTTGCGGCGGCCGACGGCGAAACGGGAGTTGATCGGGACGGATTTCCCCTCGCGGTTTGAGGCGGTGATGGACGCCGAGGGCGTGTATCAAGAGGTGACGGCGACGCGGGAGGAACAGGAGTTTGAGGTGTCGGTTCAGGATCGGTATTATGATGTGTCGGTGACGCCGATTGCGGATCCAGAGGCGGACCGGCCGGGGTGGTTGTTCTTGGTCCGCGATGTGAGCGAGCGGGTGCGGCGGGAACGGGAGCTCCAGCGGCGGAATACTCAGTTGGATCGGTTCGCGAGTGTGGTCTCGCATGACTTGCGGAATCCGTTAGGGGTCGCCCAGGGGTACGTGCAGTTGGCGCGGGAGACGGAGGATGTCAGTCACCTTGAGGAGGTGGCGACCGCCCACGAGCGGATGGATACGATTATTGATGATGTGTTGACGCTGGCGCGGGAAGGCCTCGCGGAAACCGAGCCAGACCCAGTTTCTCTGGAAGCGGTGGCACGCGATGCCTGGCTGTCCGTCGATACGCCGGCGTGCGAGCTGGATGTTGAGCGGGATGTGGATATCCTGGCTGATCGCGACCGGTTACAACGGGTGTTTGAGAATCTCTTTCGGAATGCGGTCGAACACGGCCTGCCGGCGGCGTCTTCTGATGGCGGGACCCAGGGACGTGACACTGAGGGGGTGGCGTTGTCGGTGATGGTGGGTGTGACGGAGGCGGGGTTTTATGTGGCTGATGATGGCGTTGGGTTTGGGACGGATGATCCGGCGGCGTTGTTGGAGCGGGGGTATTCGACGAGTGGGGATGGGACGGGGACGGGGTTGGCGATCGTTCGGCAGCTCGCGGAGGCCCACGACTGGACGGTGTCGGTCCAGGCGTCGGCGGCTGGCGGCGGCCGCTTTGACTTCCAGGGCGTCGACCGCGCCGACACCTAACCCGCGTTTTCTTTGTTGGTCGCCACCGCTCGTTTCTCGCCAGCGAGACAGGTTGCTGAGCAGAGGAGCGGGGAGGGGAGGTGGTGGGTGTCGCCTGTGGGCCGTTGGGTGGTGAGTGGGGCAGAGAAGCAGGTGGGTTTAGGGGGGTGGTGGGCGTCCATGGGCTGGCCTAGAGCGATGGGTGTGGGTACGAATGGTGGGGGTGGCGGTAGTGTTAACGGGTGGTTGGGTGTAGGTGTGGGTAATGGCTGGTGATGGTGTCGCGGGTGGTGGGGGGCCGCGGTGTCCGCGGTGTGGGGCGGCGTTGTCGCGTCGGCATTGTAAGTATGTGTGTCCGAATCACGGGGTGGTTGTGGATTGTGGGGATCCGTTCACGTTTCGGGCGGGGTCAGGTGAGGGTGGCAGCGGTTAGGCGGCGGTAGGCGGGGCCAGAGACGGCGAGGAGGATGGCGAGGGCGATGGTGGTTCCGAGGAGTAGTGGGTTGGCGGTTGGCCCGATGGTGGTGAGTTGGCTCATGGAGGCGCCGAGGAGGACGGCGGTGATGACCCAGGGGGTTTCGCCGAGGGCGGTCCCGAGGATGTATGGGGTGAGGGGGACGCCGGCGAGGCCGGCGGCGTATGAGACGGGGTCGGTTGGGAGCGGAGCGAGGCGGCTGGCGGTGACGCCGCGGAGGTCGCCGGCGGTCTGGCGGATGCGGACGCCGGCGGCACCGATGCGGGCGAGGAGCCCGGTGTCGTGGCCGAGGTAGCGCGCGGTGGCGTAGGCGGGGAGGGTGGTGATGACGGCGCCGGCGAGAGCGATCGGGATGACGGCCGGGCCGAACAGGTAGCCGAGGAGGATCGAGAGGGCGCTGATCGGCCACGCCAAGAGGGGTCGGCCGAGGTAGAGGGCGGTGAGGATCCCGGCGAGGACGACGGGCTGGTGGCGGAGAGCGTCGGCGTGCTCGAACAGCGCCGCGGGGGAGGTGGTGAGGGCGGCCATGCCGGCGATGGCGGCGACAAGCCCGATGCCGGCAAGTTGGCGGACGGTCGCGGGATGCACACCTGGGCGGTCCGGCCCGGCTCCTATACCTCTTGTGGTCACCCCTTTCACCTCGCACTGTCGCGAGCCGACGGGGCACCAGGGGGACCCCGCAGTGATCGTGGCATTCCTCAACGGGCTGCTCGCTGAGAGGGGAGTCCAGTCGGGGCTGTGTGAGCCGCGATTGGTGGAGCGCGGGGGAGGGGGTGTGGCGGGGTGTCTTTTTGGTCTCGGGGGTGGTGGGGATCGGGTGTGGACGAATCTGGTGAGGCGGATCCGGTTGAACTGGGGGTGGAAGTGTTGGCGCGGTTGGAGCATGCGGAGTTGCCGCTGGCGGAGGTCGTCGACCGGATCGAGATGATTACGTCGCATCCGGCGACGACGCGCGCGATCCTTGATGAGGCTGAAGCCCGCGGCCATATCACACGCGAGGGGGATGTCGTTCGGCCCTCCGGTGGGCAGTGGCTCCGGTTTGACAGCCAGGTCATAACGCGGGAAGGCGAGTTCGAGTGTCGGCGGTGTGGCGCGTCGTTATCCACCGGGTATTTCATGCAGCTTGAGGCAGGTGAATTCGGGCCGTTCGGCTCCTCATGTATCCGGAAAGTCACCGGCCGGGACTAACCCCACCGAGACAGCCACTGGCCGACCAGTGGCTGCTCTCCCAGTAGGCGATAGGGGTTCGTGGGGATCGAGTGGTGGTGTGTGGATGAACCGAGCGCGGGGGTGGTGGGTTGTGGGGGTTAGCGGCCGCGGCGGAGTTCGTCGACGAGTTGTTCGAGGGTGTTGTGGTGGGTTTCGAGGAGTTCGGTTTGGTGTTCGATGTGATCGGTGAGAGCGGCGAGTTGGTCTTCGATCGCTTTGAGGTCGGCGTCAGTCGCGTGGCTGCTCGCTGGTTCGTCGGGTGGCTCCCCGTCGTCGGCGGTGTCGGTGGTGCGGGTGATGTCTTGGTCGGCTGGTGGTGACCATTCGGCTGACACGAAGCCGTCGTCTGTCTCGCCAGCCTCAGTCGGTGTCTCTTCGGGTGTGTCGGCTCCGGTCGCCGCTTCGCTTTCCGATGTGTCGCCAGCAGTGTCTTCCGGCGTGTCGGCGTCAGCAGTGGCGTGGGCGTCGTCATCGGTGTCGGTCTCGGTGTCTGTGTCGGTGTTGGTGTCGTGGTCGTCGGGGGTGATTTTGGCGCGGAGGCCGCCGAGGCTGGAGACGCTGTGGTATTCGAAAACGGCGCTTTGGATTTCTTCGCGGACGCGGCCGGCGTGTTCGTTGGGGACTTTGATGCGGTGTTGGCGGTCGTCGACGCCGACGACGACTTGGGTGGCGATGTTGCCTTCTTCGAAATCGAGGTTGGTGAGGTCTGCGTAGGGGTATGCTTCGAAGTCGTCGTTCCAGATGGCGCTCCCGATGTGTTTGAGGAGTTGGGCGTCGGTCACGACGAGGGTGAGTTCGCTGAATCGGAACTGGGTTTGGACGGTTTCATCGGCCGTGATGACGTCCGTGGTCCGGAGGATGCCCTCTAGGAGGGCTTCGATAACGGTGGCGGCCGATCGGGCGGGGATGGTGAAGGAGTGTTCGGCGTTCATCTCATACAGCGTGATCGAGTGTTTCCGCCGTCCTTCCTTGTCCGTGATCCGTTCGACTTCGTGCGGGTAGGTCTCCAGTGATTCATCGGATAGGAGGCCGTCCGACCGATACAGGTATGTTTCGTGTGGCGTCACCGCGATGACGTCCCCACCACCGATATCGATGATCTCGATGGCCGTCGTGTCACCGACGGCATCGACGAGCAGTGCCGGGAGTTCGTCCATGCATGCCTTGTGCCGGTACGATGGCATAAAACCGAAGGCTGGCACCAACAGTGAGTGCCGATCCCGTCCGAGGTGTGGTGGTGAGATAGGAAAATTGAAGAGTGCGAACGGGGTAGCCGCACATGCGCCCGGGTGGCTTAGCTGGACATAGCGCCGCACTCATAGGGTATCGAGGCGGCACCGGCATGTCCTGAGACGTCGCCTGCGTCTCGAACCTGGGACATGCGGAGACCGAGGGTTCGGAGCCCTCCCCGGGCATACCCAAAAAGGGTTCACTGCCCTTTTGCGGTTAGGATATATAAATAGCGGTTGCTCTGCGGGTATGTCACGACTCCTTCGATCGACTGTTGCACGACTGCCGGGTCGATATCGACAAGGCCGGCAGCCCCTTCATAAAGCTCGTCGGATGACATAGCGGAGAACTCGTCGATATCCGTATCAGTCAACTGATCTCTGACAACCGTTCGAATCTTGTCGTAGTCGGTCACGTACCAGAGCAGCGCATGCAGATCGAGGAGATCCTTCAGTCGTTTGTGGCTCCTATCTCGCTGCGGGGCGGACCGGCCCTTCATCGCCGCCAACAGTCCCGCAAGAGCGATGGTGACTTCCGTCGCGGGAGTCCAGTCACCGAATTCGGTAAGTGGTTCGCCTGCGTCGTCCTCGAAACCCGGTTCGAGCAGCGGCTCGGACGGCGGACGGAATCCGAACGCGTTTTGGACGGCGTCCAGCGCCGACGTGTCCGGCAGGATGTCGATGTCCATGCCTCATTCGCCGCGCCACCCCTTCTAAACTCAGTTGGAGGCGGGATGGCCTCGAACGCATCGTCGCAGGAATGGCCAGTGTCCCTGTCCGGATCTAGGTTCGATGTACCAGATGTCGCCAGGTCACAGTCATCGTCGCTGATCTCGTCTCTCTGCCGACACCGTTTTTCCAGGCTGCTGATGGACTGCTGGTTGGCTGTATCCATATTCCACGCAATATTACGGAAGTGTGCTCTACCGGCATCGAGGCGTCGATGGACGTCACCATGCGAGTACATGTCGACCACGAAAAGGAGAATCGGCAACCACATTTCGAATCGACTGGCCCGTATACACCGAGTGGCGAGGACGAACCGATGTACGGGACTTCCGGTGTGAGCGATGATCTCATGGATGCAAGTAAACGCGCTGTCTGGCACATGATCGAGTACCTTTCCGAGGAACGCCGCCTGTCGAAGAGTGACGCATACATGCTGTGTTCGGCCAGTGTCGATTTGAAAATCAACGAACTTGTTGACAAACCCAATTGGGTGGTATCGGCGTACGTTTCGGAGGGTTTGTTCCCGTAAATCAGCATGGCCTATCCACGCGCGATAGCGATGGCTGACTGCTGGGAGCAAGCACCACTTCTGGTTGGCGTCCATCCACGAGCGATGCTCTCGGTCTCGGTACCTGCTCCTCTGCATATCGGATCCTGCTGTATGCCAGCGCTGTATCACATACCCCCGTGACGTACTCGCGAGTTGTGAGAACCTGCCCAGTGAGTCGAGCGGATCTATCAATCAGTAACGCAAGTGAATCCACGCGTGGAATCTGAACGCTCTGAGAACTTTGATTCACACCCCAACATAGCAGCAAAGAAAACAGGGCTGGGTGGCCTGGCTTGTGACTGGAGTTGTAAGCAGCGGTGTTGATGGTCTGACAAGTCTGTGAACTCGGCGTGGCAGCGACGGCTGGAGGTGGCTCGATAAAATGTCTCGGGCCAGTTCGTAGCGTTGTGAAACGTCTATAGGGTGTAGCTGTTGGCGTAAAACGTGGCGAAACTGGTCGAATACTTGCGCGGTTATTAGTGGTTACCGATTGTATGATGGTTTAGGATGAGTCCCTCCACGCAAACAAACGACCATGCGGTGACGCCCGCCGAGGGGTCGCTGCTGCCCACCCCGCTGAAAGCCGGCGCCTTCTGGGCGGCGGTCATCCTCCCCTTCCTCGCACTCGGCCTGTTGGCCAGCGGCATGGAGACCACGATAGAATTTACGGCCTTCGCCCTGATCGTCGTCGCGAACATCGTGACGCTCGTCATCGGGCACGACTACCGCCAATAACCCTCCACCTCACCCCACCAGCAGGTACACACTCGACGTGACCCATTTGTCGTTAGTGTATGCTGTGGGTGATGGCGGTCCGGATGGCGGTGCGTTTGATGAGGACGAAGCCGATGAGGATGACGAGGAACCCGCCGATGGTGGGGAAGTCGATGACTTCCCCGAGGACGAGGAACCCGGTGATGGCGGCGAAGACGGGGACGACGTAGCTGACGAGATTGATCTCAATGGGACCGAGGCGCTCGAGGAGATCGAAATACAGGAGGAAGCCAGCGGCACTGGCGACGACAGCCAGATACCCGAGCGCCACGACGGCGTCCAGCGGCGGCGGGCCGGCGACGGCCTCGCCGAGGCTAACACTGATGATGTGCATGAGGAGGGCGCCGCCGAGCATCGCCCACGCTTCCATGGTTTCGATCGGGAGGCCGGAGGTGTGTCGTTGGGCGAGGACGCTGCCGAGGGCGAAACAGACCGCGGCGCCGAACACGAGGGCTTCGAAGCGGGAGCCGATGATGTTCGCCGGCGTTGGGCGCGCAAGGATGACGACGCCGAGGAGACCGATGAGCATGCCGAGCAGCCCGAGTGGGGTGAGGCGGTTTGTCGGGAGGAGCGCTCTGGCGAACGCGGTGGTCAAGATCGGTGAGAGTGAGACGATGACGGCGGCTGCGGCGCTGGTGGCGCCGCGTTGGCCGACGAAGAGGAGGGCGTGGTAGGCGGCGATCAGGAAGATGGCAGCGATGGCGACATGCCGCCATTCGTTCCGTGTTCGGGGCCGCCACCGGTCGCGTGTCCAGACTGCATACCCGAGCATAAGGAGACCGGCGATGTCGTATCTGAGCGCGGCGAACAGGACCGGCGCATCAAAGAAGTACGCTGGTGCGGCTGGCCGCCCGACCCCGGCTTTAATCGCCATGAACGCCGACCCCCAAATGGCAGCTAACAGACAAAACCAGACAAGATTCCGATAGCGCACATATACGTCCCACTCGCGCGACAGCCTGAAGGTTTCGTCATCCCCCCACCATCCCACACAACGAAACTCTCCACAGGGCTAGCTCCCCGGTTCACCTGCGGCTGCTACTAGCGTACGCGGTGCACACCGGCTCGTGGGTTGCTGACTGTCGGACGATTGCCACGGCGATGGTGTAGGTGGCTGTCAGCGTGTGCCTCATGCTTGGAGCGTGAGACGGTGGGTGGGGGTTATGTCGAGTCTTCTGTTTTGAGGGCGCGGAGGAGGTCTTGTCGGGCGATAATGCCGAGGAGAGCGCCGGCGTCATCGACGACGGGAAGGCGGTTGATGTCGCGGTCCTCATCGGCGAGGAGCGTGAGGATTTCATCGAGTGTCGCGTTCGGTCCGACGGTGACGACGTCGCTGGTCATGACCTCTCGAATGGGGCGGCCGGCGTTACGAGCCATGTCGATCCCGACGTCGAGTTCATCCCAGGAGAGATCGATCGCGTAGGTTAATGATTCGAGGAACGGGGGAAAGCCGACCGGGATCCAGAGAGTCCGATCGGAGGGCTGGAACAGATCGACGAGGTCGCCCTGGGTCACGATTCCGACGATTAGTCCATCCTCGGTGACGGGGAAACCGTTGAAATCCGCACGTGCCAGCCGCGTCAGGACTGCACTGACGTCGGTCTCAGGAGAGACCGTCTCGACGTCCCGCGCCATAATATCTCGAGCAGTCACCATACACCCAGTTTACCCGCCGTTATCGTAGTCGTTCGGGTCCGCCCCAATCAGTATCGCTCGATACCTACTGCGCATTTCATGGTGGGTGGTGAATGTGGACCGATTGGTTGGGTCCCATTACCCTGGTGTGTAGGAGTGGTGTGGGTGGTCGTTGGGCTGTCCCCGTGCATTTATATATTGGCGAGGTCGAAACGCGGGTATGGCCGCGTACTGTCGGCCGGTCCTTCGGAACCTGTTTGACGACGCACCAACGCCCCATATTGCCCATCCACCGCGAACGCATCGGCGTGATTTTTATCTCGCGACGGATGGCTCCTATCGTGACGACGGTACCGGCGGGTTGGGGGTCGTTATCGAGACCCGTGACGGCGACCGCGTGACACGGCTCGCTGTCCCCGATGTCGTCCCGGATAACAACGTCGCAGAATACCGGGCGCTGCACCTTGGCCTTGATGTGCTCGCTGCCCGGGCGCCGACGGGGACGCGCGTCGGGGTCCTCGTCGACCACGACGATCTCGCCGCGAACGTCAACCGTGCGATGCTCGCCGCTGAAGGCCCAGATTCCCGGCCACCGCACCCATTCCGCGTCCCCGGGGAGTCCGCCAACCACTGGCGTGGGATCCGCGCCCGCGTGGTTGGGTTCAACGAGCTGCGGGCCGCCCGGATCGACAGCGGCGACAATCCCGCCCATCCACTTGCCAACGCGCCCGACCAATACGCACACGTCAACCACGAATACGAATCCGGCCAGGTGGTCCGGCCGGGCGACGACGCGTGGGCCCCCCAGCACGACGATGACCGCTACCCACCTCCCTCGCGGGCCGACCGCCCCCGGTCGAACAGCATGGCCAGCGAACACACCGCCAGCGACTAACCACACCCGTCTTCTCCCCGGCAGCTCCACCTATAGCACCCGACATTCTCACGGTCCCGTCTCACGTCTAGCCATCCCTGTTAGTCGACCTCTGGGGCGTGGGGATGCCGTGAAAACAGGAGAGTGGAAGCGTGTTAGTCGTTGTCGTTGGCGGAGAGTTGGTCGAGGACGTGGTCGGGCATGTGGTCGCGCATGGCTTCGGGGATGGCATCTGGACCTGCTGGCATTGAGGGGGAGTCGTCTGGGTCGGTGGGTGGGGTGGTGTCGTCGGCCGGGTTGAAGAGTTGGAGGGCGGTGTTGATGGTGGACCAGTCGTCGTTTTCGGCGGCGTCTCGGAGGCTTTTGGTCGGGGCTGAGAGGAGTTGGCTGACGAGGGCATCGGCGAGTGATTCGAGGATGTCGCGGTGGGCTTGGGGGATGTCGCCGTCGGTTTCGGCCTCGAGTTTGGCGAGGGCGGTTTGGAGTTCCTGGGTTTTCATGTGGTCGGCGCCTTCGTACATCGCGGCGATGACTTGGTCGGCGCGTTTCCGTTTGTATTGATTGATGAGGCGGTCGTATGCCGTATCGATCATGGATTCGACGCTGGCGGCGGCGTCTCGGCGGGTGTCGCGGGTCTCGTCGGTTACGGCTTCGAGGGCATCCAGATCTCGGAGGGTGATGCCGTCGAGCTCGCGGGCAGCGGGTGAGATATCGCGTGGTTGGGCGATATCGACCACGAGGGTGTCGCCGGCGGCGGCGAGGGTGTCGACGGTGACGATGTGGTCGTCGCTGGCTGTCGCAGAGATCACCACATCGGCCCTCTCAAGTGCGGTGGGGAGGGCGGCGAGCCCGACAGCTGTGGTGTCGACAGAGAGTTCACCCGCGACGTGTTCGGCATGCGGGAGCGTCCGGTTGGCGACGATGATGCGGTCGGCGGCCTCATCGAGGGCTTTCGCTGCGATGGTTGCCATCGAGCCAGCGCCGATTACGACGGCGGTCGTTCCGGTGAGGTCTCGTTCGGTGGTGGCTAACTCGACGGCCGCCGAGCCGAGGGAGACCACGCCTTCATTGATCGCGGTTTCTTCCCGGGCGCGTTCCCCTACATGGATCGCTTTCAGGAGGGCGTCATCGAGTGTCGGTCCGACGCCTCCAGCCGTGCGGGCGTGTTCGTATGCTTCTCGGAACTGTCCGAGAATCTGGTCTTCGCCTAACACGAGTGATTCGAGGCCGCAGGCGACCCGGATCAGATGCCGGATGGCTGTTTCATGGTCGAGGGGCGCGATCGCGTCGTCGGCGACCTCCGCGACGTAGGATTCGAGGGCGGTGTGGCCGGTGTCGGCGTCATCGGCGACAACGTAGGCTTCTGCGCGGTTACACGTCTGGAGGACAAACGCTTCATCCACGCCATCTTCGTTGAGTAACCGGGTGACTGCGGTGTGTTCGGAGGCCGCACCTGCGGCCTCAATCTGGTCGATTGCGGCGTGGCTGTGTGCCACGCTGACGCCAGCGATGATACCGGTATTGAGGGTCACTCCTTGTCACCTAAGGCCGCTTCGACGACGGCGTCTACTGTTCGGCGAACGTTGGTTCTTCCGGTACCTAAATCCTTCCAAACAGCCGATGATTGCGCCACAGCACGGAGGGCTCGCCGCCGATCCGCGGGAGCCACCCCCCGGGTTTTTAAGTCCTCACGGACGTCGGCCGTGATCGCCGCCAATTCATCCGCCCCCTCGAGTGCGGGTTCGATTCGTCGCCGCAGTTCAGCCGCGAGTGCCGGACTCGTCCCGCTCGTCGCGATGGCGACGACCACGTCTCCCTCACGGATTGTCGCCGGCACAATCACGCTCCCTGGTGGGCGGCTCCCCGCGGTGTCGGTCCGGTTGACTATCACGTCCTGCTCGGCGGCTGCGGTCTCGATGGCGGCATTCATCGCCGTGTCGTCCGTCGCAGCGACAACCAACGCCGGGCGTGTCCGATCGAGCCAGCCCGCAACGGTTGCCGCGTCTGCTGTGGGGGCGGCTCGCACGCGCTCTGCATCCCCGAACGCATCACCCGAGAACGATGGCGCCACCACGACCACGCGGGCTTCCCTGGCAAACCGGCGGGCCTTCCGTGCCCCGACGTCGCCGCCACCAAACACAAGCACTGTTTCTCCGGTGAAATCATGGAGTAACGGAATCATCCCTGTCAGGCGTGCCTCCCATCACCGCGTGGTAGCCTACCTGACCGTGGGTCGCTGCAGCCACGATGGCAACTCGCCCGCTGGCGGTGTTTCGGCCGAATCGACCCGGGCCGTACTGAGGGTGGGTGGTCTCGACCGGGACGTATCGATACTCGACCTGGCGGCGTGGGGCTCCACCGGGGGAGGCGGCCGGAACGCGGGAGAGGCGTGTGGCATCGTGGCTGGTGACAGAGTGGCGGCATGCTAAGATTGTTCGGTGTTGGCGGTGGCTCGTTCGGCCAGTCTGATCCCGGTTTTCTTCAGAATTTGGGTCGAAAACAAGGTGTCCCAATCGGCAGGGTCGACATCCCAATATGTCGCCATCGTGTCTCTGACTTCCTGGATCCGTTGGTGGCTTTCGGTCTCGTTTCGCCCATGGGTCATCGCGAAGAAGTTGTACGGCCAGACGTCGTCGTGCCGTGGCCGTTGATAGCAGTGGGTGACGAACTCGAGGTCGGCGACAGCGGGCCCAACGGTGTCGAGACGGTCGTCAGGCACATTCCAAACCGTCATCCCGTTTTCGGTATACCCGAGTTTGTAATGATTCGGGATCACGCCGATGCGCCGGATTTTCCCCTCGTGGACAAACCGTTTCAGTGTCCGCCGAACCCACGCCGGGTCACCGTCGCGTTCCTCGGCGACAGTGGCGTACGGCGTCGCCGTTAGGGGGAGGCCATCTTGGACGGCGATGACGAGGTCCCGTTCGGCTGGTGTGAGGGCGTCCCGGGATTCGGGGTCGACGGCTGGCCCGAGCGTCGAGAGGTTGATGTCGCCGTCTGGGATGGAGCCATCCAGGAGGAATTTGGCTTCGACACGGAACTCCCGTTGTTTCGGTAAATTATACGTCGCTTGTCCCGTCTCAGCCTCGATTTCCTCGAGCACCCGGTCGATGTCCGCCACGTCAGCCACTGAGAGCACGAACCACATATTGAGATAGGGATGGTCGCGTTCGTAGTTGTGCGCCACCTCACGATGGGCGTTGACCGCGTCCGCAATCGCGTCAAACCGGTCCGGTGGCGCGTGTAAGGCGACGAGGGTTGCCGTGCCACCGATCTGTTGGGCGTCTATCAGCGGCCCGAACCGTGTCAACACGTTCGCCTCGGTTAACGCTTCGATGCGTCGACGGAGGGCATCGGCCGAAATCTCAATGCCGCGGTCTCGGAGGGCGGCGGCGGCAGGCTCGAACGGTCGGTCGACGACCGGGAAGCCACCCTGGAACGCATTCACGATGGCGGTGTCGATACGGTCAAGGTCGGCGGGTGCCATCGCGTAGCCGTCAGAGCCTCGGGATTATAAGGCGTGTGCCTCCGGCTGGCCTGAATAAATTGTGTGAATTGACGCAAACAAACCCGAACTCACCTGAGATGTCTGGAGCAACTAAGGGGATTCCCTGCTTGACATGGATGTATGGGTAACTCCCGATCAACATCGGCTGCTGAGCAGCCGACTGCGCCGTCGGATCGATATCGGACTATCCCTACGCTTGAGGATGCGCTGTTACTCTATGACGCAGAAGTCTTACAGGCGTGGATTCAGGCGGACCTGTGGGTCGAACTCCCAGACGTCCAGTAGACACCCACGCCCCTTCCATCCCCTTGTTTGCTGGCCGGCTGTATAGCCCGGTGTCCTCTGCTGGTTACTCGGGGGTGACGCTTGTTGTGCGGAAGCCCTGGTCGGTGACACGCTCGACGATCCCCGATTGGTCGACGTCGGCCTCATAATAGAAGACGATGTCGTAGGTGCCGTCTCGTAAGAGCTGTTGGCACTCCCAGACAAACGCGTCCTCAAGGGTGCGGCCTTGGTGTTGATTGATCCCGAATCGCTCGTCGTCGTTCCCCGAGTACACATACGTGTCTGCTGGCGGGATGCCAGCGACATCGGCGATGATATCACCGACGGCGAGGGTGGCCTGATGGAGGGCTGGTTCCTCCTCAGGCGTAATATCGGTGTGGACGATGAGGCCGTACAACTCAATCTCGCCGGGTTCGAGGAGCGCTTTCGTCCGCTCCGTTAACTCTGAATCCGCGTTATTCACGGTCATGCTCTCGTCGTCTCACCATCATAGATACTGGTCACGAACTCCGCTCGCTAGTCTGGGGACTCGCCCACATCGTTTGGCCGTCCCTATCGCGCCTCGTGACACGCCTGGTGCTCGTCGCACACCGAGGCGTTGGGGTGCTGTAGCTCGGCGGAGGTGGGTTTCAGTGTAGTGACTGGTGTGTATTCTTCGTGTCGTCGGGTTACAGACGCTCCAGATTCTTGGCTCGTGGGCCTTTATCCGCCTGCTCGATTTCAAACTCGACCTCCTGGCCTTCCTCGAGATCCGGACCGCCGACGTCCTCCATGTGGAAGAAAACGTCCTCGTCCGCGTCTTCGGTGTCGATAAAGCCGTAACCGCCAGTGTCGTTGAAGAAGTCAACCACGCCTTTCGCCATTGCACCCTACCGGATGGCGTGGGTGGATAAAAATCCTGCGGGTTTTTTACGACCGAGAATCGCGGTAGGAGGCTCTTACCCCGGCGTGCGGCATGTAACCACGCCTCGCTCCCGTGGACGTAGCGTGGTTGGGGCATCAGAGTACACGGTGAGCGATTCGCCAAATCATTAACACATATTTAGGTGGGTCACATCGGGTTGGACAGATGCTTCGAGGGGCCCGTCGCGTCGCGAATCGAGCGTATGAGCGGTTGCTTGAACGGGAAGTGTCCGGGGCGCCCACGCACGTGGCCGTGATTCAGGACGGGAACCGCCGGTATGCGAAAAAACAGGGCGCCCACACCACCGAAGGGCATCGTGCCGGAGCGGATACCACCGAGGCAGTCCTGCAGTGGTGTGCCGACCTCGGGGTGGAGGAACTCACGTTGTACGCGTTCTCGACGGAGAATTTCGAGCGGCCACGCGACGAGCGGGAGGCGTTGTTCGACTTGATCACGGAGAAACTCCGGACGTTCGCTGACCGCGAGGAGGTCCACGACCGTGGCGTTCGGATTCAAGCGATCGGACAGACCGACCGGCTCCCCGACCGGGTGCAGTCGGCGGTTGCCTATGCCGAGCACCGGACCGCCGACTATGACGAGTTGTATTTGAACGTGGCGCTGGCGTATGGCGGGCGGGCCGAACTCCTCGATGTAGCGCAGGATATCGCCCAGGAGACAGCCGCTGGTGACCTTGACCCGGGAGCGGTGTCTGTCGCCGAGATCGAATCACGGCTCACCGCTCGCTCGACACGGGCGGTTGATCTCATTATCCGGACGGGTGGCGATGAGCGGACCTCGAATTTCTTGCCGTGGCACGCCAACGGGAATGAGGCAGCGGTATACTTTTGCACGCCGTATTGGCCAGAGTTTGCCCGCACTGACTTCCTCCGAGCCATTCGGACCTACGAATCCCGCCAGGAATCATGGCGACGAACGCGGGCACGTCGAGCCGCCGCACTCATCCGAGCTGTCGGGGATGTCGAACTGGAAGAAGCCAGCCGGATCGTCGGTCGCTTCCGCGAATATCTCGACGACGATATCGACGACATCGAACCCACCGACCCAGACCCGGACCCAGACCCAGACCCCCTCCCGAACTAACCCCCGGATCGCGTTCCCCGAACTCTTCCCGGATCCAGAGCGTGATCTGGCTCTCCCCGGGTGTATCGGTGTGGTGGACTGTTAGCGGCCGAATCGGCGTTGTCGTTCTTGGAATTCACGGACTGCACGGAGGAAGTCTCGACGACGGAAATCCCGCCAATTGACGTCCGTGAAGTAGAGTTCTGAGTAGACCGATTGCCAAATGAGGAAATCAGAGAGGCGTTCCGCGCCGGTTTTAATCACGAGATCTGGTGGTGTCTGGAAGACCAGGCGGTCTTCGATATCGGTTTCGGTGATGTCGGTGGGGTCGAGGCTTCCAGCGGCGGCGTCTTCGGCAATCTGTTGGACAGCGGTCGCGAATTCTTCACGGCCACCGAGCCCGATACTGACTTGGACGGGGGCGTCTGCGGCGGCAGCGGCGTCCGGCCCCCGGACGGCCACGTCGCGGGGGCTCTCGAGATCTTCGAAGGCCGACCGGAGGGTGGGGACGGCGGCGTGATCGAGGACACTGACGTAGATGAGGACTTGGTCGCCCCCGGTATTGAACGCCCATCGGAGAAACGACGACAGGGTGTCATAGGCCCCCTGCTCGAGGAGGTCCTGTTCGGTGATGACAAGAGCGACTTGGCCGGGGACGTCGGCATCACTGAATCGAATGCGCGCCGCGAGGTATCGGTCGTAGACCCCCACGCGTCAGGCTTCGACAGCGACCGGCCTGAACGTGTCGGTCCGGTGTTCGGGAAGGTTAAGTGGGCGTCGGCGGAATCTCGTGGCGTGACAGGCGACCTTCGCCGTGCTGTGGGGTATGCTCTGGTCGGGGCGCTCGTACTTATCGCACCGATCCTCGACAGTCGAACCAGCGGGATGGTCGCCGCCGTTGGCACGATTGCACCCTTCGCCGTGGTCACGGTAGTTGCGTTGGCGTCGACACACGGCCGTGTCTTTGAGTGGTTCGCCCGGACGGGCGACCGAGAAGGCGGCCGATTGTACGGCCTCGCGTCGTTCGCCCTGGCTGTGACAGCGTTGGCGGTCCTCGTCGTCGCGTTCGACCTCCCGATCGCGGCGTTAGTCGGAGCGGTGTTCATCCTCACGATCGGGAATCTCGGTCAGACACTCATCACGACTCGGTCGCGCGACCCCGTGATTGCCGCGTCAGCGTTTGCCATCGTCGGAACCGGTGGCGGAGCAGCGGCGATCCTGGCAGCTGCCGCAATCGGTTCAATCGGGCTGCCGTACCGACTCATTGCGTTTGTGGCCGCCAGCGGCGCGATCCTCGGAGCGTTAATCCGGTGGTCGCTGTACGTTCGAGATGACTCCCTCGTCCTGCTCTCCAGCGGACTGATCGTCTGGTTTCTCATTGAACTCGACCCGCCGGGCGCAACAACAGAACGGGTCGCGATCGGGCTAGGGTTGACGTTTCTCTTGGGATATATCGCGTACGCGTTGGGGACCGCATCGGTCACCGGGATGTTGACGGGCGTCTTATTGGCGTTGTTTGCGGTGGTCCTCGGTGGCTATGGCTGGTTCGTTCTCTTAGTGACGTTCTTCGGGCTCGGTGGATTGTCCTCGAAATATCGGTACGAGGAAAAGTTGGCGCGTGGAATTGCCCAACAGAACGCCGGAGCTCGTGGCAGCGGGAACGTCCTGGCGAACTCGGCAGTTGCGCTCATCGCCGTCGTCGCGTATGCTGCCTCGGGACATGTCGGCAGCGACCCCACTGTCTTCCAGTTTGCCTTCGCTGGCGCCGTGGCGGCGGCCCTTGCGGATACGTTCTCGAGTGAATTCGGTGGCCTGGTTGATGACCCGCGCCTGATCACGACGTTCGAACACGTCGAGCCGGGGACCGATGGCGGCGTCACCTGGCAAGGCATGCTCGCCGGCATCGTTGGAGCCGGGATTATCGCGGTTCTCGCCTGGGTATTTTTCACGCTTGGGTCGGCTGCAACCGTGACGATCGCCGCTGCCGGGACGGTCGGAATGGTTGTCGATAGCATCCTCGGGGCCACACTCGAAGGCAATCGACTCGACAATCAAGGCGTCAACCTATTGGCGACCCTCGTTGCCGGGTTAGCCGCCGGCGTCGCCAGCCTCCTCATCGGCGTCGCCTCCTAGCTATCCCCCGACACACTCACCTGGGGACACGCCGCTCGGTCCCGTGAGACCACCCGGGTGACAGGCGGTGCCTCGCGGTTTCACGCTTATGGTGGTGCGTGAAACCGAGGACCCTGAGGACACGGGGAGTTAGGCTTCGTTTGTGGTGAGGAGGTCGTCGGCCGTCCGAACGCGGACGCTTGTTGGTTTTTTCACGAATTCACCGGTGGCGGCGGCGATAATCTGGTCGACACCACGTTGCCCGGCGACATCGAGGAGGCGTTGGGTGACCGGGCCGTCGAGAATCACGATGGCTGGCGTGGTGTCTGCTGACTCGAGGCGGTCGAATGCGTCATCGGCCGCTGCTTCGTCGATGACCGCACAATCGTCAGCAAGGAATCGAACGCGGTCGCTGTCACCGCCAATGATCTCGGTGACATGCCCACGAACCGTGTCGGGATCCTGGTCGTCCGCCGGCGCCGTGGATGCCTCTGTCTCGGCGTCTTCACGGTGGTCGACGGCGTGATCGGTCTCTGCCTCACCAGGTGTATCCGGTGTGTCTGTCTGGCCGGCTGGTGGAGCGTCGGTGGCTGGGGCGTCCTCCGGGAGGGCGACCTGCTCTGGCGGCGTAGCATCGGTGTCCTGTGGGGGCGTGAGGGGACGGACAGCTGGCTGGGTTTCAGCGTGGCGTGCAGCCTCGGGGTCTGCAGCCGATTCGTGGTCGTCGCCCGACGCGTGGGGGTTTGCGCGGGAAGGGGTGACAACGTCGACACTGTCGGGTGGAGCATCCGTGAGCGGTGGTGGTGCGGCGATTTCACTCGGATTGTCCGCGTCTGCGACGCGGTCGTAGGGGACTTTCTCACGGAGTGCGGCCATCACTTCGTTGCGGGCGAGGTCCTCAACGGACCGGTCAGCCGGGGCGAAGGCGACGTAGTCGATGTCGCCGACTTGCGCGAGTTCTTTGAGGATGAGTTCGCCACCGCGGTCCCCGTCGAGGAACGCTGTCACGGTTCGTTCTTCGGTGAGAGCGGCGACGACCTCGGGGACGTTTGTGCCCTCGACAGCGATCGCGTTCTTAATCCCGTATCTGAGGAGGGTTAAGACGTCGGCGCGGCCTTCGACGATGACGATAGCGTCAGCGCCGTTGATATTGGGGCCGGCAGGGAGGCCCTCGTAGTCGGTGATGTCCTCGATACGGATGGCTTCTCGGACTTCTTCGACGAGGTCGCGACTGGATCGGATGGCATCGTCGAACGATTCCGAGAGCAGGGTTTTGGCGCGTTCGACGACTTCGCGGCGTTTCGCCGCCCGAACGTCTTCGATCGAGCGGACCTCAATGGTCGACCGGCATGGCCCGACGCGGGTGATCGTTTCGAGCGCGGCAGCGAGAATGGCGGTTTCGACTTGATCGAGGCTGGTTGCGATGGTGATCCGGCCGAACGACTGTCCGTTCTCGGAGTTGATCTCGACATCGATGCGGCCGACTTTCGATGAGTCTTGGAGTTCGTGGAGATCAAGTTCGTCGCCGAGGAGGCCTTCTGTCTGGCCGAAGACGGCACCCACGACGTCGGATCGCTCCACGATCCCGTCAGTGGTGATGTCTGCATGAACGAGGTATTTTGCTGTGTCTTGCATGGGTATACTGCCCGTCGCCGGGCGGAACGTGTGCTGGACGTCCACTGCGTGGCGTGGCGGCACTCGGTGTTGCTATATCGCTAAATGGCCGTGGTTGTGTTGAACCTAGTGGATTGCTGCGGCATTATTGGCCGGGTGATTCAATAACCGCTGGTATTGCGGGCGTCGTGGTGGGTGTACTGATTGTGGTGATGGTGGGTGGCGTCGGTGGTGGGGCCATGCGTGGACCGCATGGGTGTCTTTCATTCTCTGGTGGATGTCAATAAATGGCACGGCGAGCGGGACGTGCAGGGAGTGATCGGTGGAGTGGCTGGGTGTGGGTTGTGGGTGGGGTATCGTGTCTGGTTTATTTGTGGCGGGCGTCGGTGGGGTATGGGTCTTGAGGAAGCTGATGTGGCACCTGAGGTGTTTCTTGAGGAGATTGAGATGCGGGTCGGAGACGTGACGGATGTTTCGCCGTTCCCGGAGGCACAGAAAGATGTCTACAAGTTGACTATTGATTTTGGTGGTGAGCGCTTGCAGTCGGCGGCTGGCTTAACGGGGTTGTATTCGCCGGCGGAGTTGGTCGGCCAACAGGTGGTGGCGGTCGTGAATTTGGGGTCAATCCAGATTGCTGGGTGGGAGAGTGACTGCCTGGTAACCGGTGTCGATGACGGGAGCGGAGATGTGGTGTATCTTGCCCCGGAACGCCCGGTTCCGAATGGCACTCGAGTATACTAACGCTTCTTTGAAGAGTATTCGTCTTCGTCGAAGAGGTTTGTGGGAGATTTAGTAAACTTTAGGCGGGGGCCGGGGGAACACGCCGCTACACATGGTCTCGACAGCGGAAAAATACGGCTGGATGACAGCAATGCTCGTCATCCTCACCTTCGCAATCCCATGGTTCCTCTGGAATGACACCCGCCTCCTCGCCGGACTCCCCGTCTGGCTGTGGTGGCATATCGCCTGGATGGCGCTGGCAGCCATCGTCTTCTACAGCTTCACGAAACGCGCCTGGGGCATCGGCATCACCGATCCCACCACCCGCTCCGCCGAACCGGGCAACGAACAGGGTGGCCAACAATGACCGCCACACTCCAAATCGGGATCGTCATCGCCTACCTCTGTGTGGCCCTCGGCGTCGGTCTCGTCGCCTACCGCCTCAGCGAACGAACCGCTGAAGACTACTATCTCGCCAGCCGCACCTTCGGCACCACCGTCCTGTTGTTCACCGTCTTCGCCACCCTCCTCTCGGCGTTCACGTTCTTCGGCGGCCCCGATACAGCGTACGCCAACGGCCCCGAATGGATCCTCGTGATGGGCTTAATGGACGGCATCATCTTCGCGATCCTCTGGTATGTCATCGGGTACAAACAGTGGCTCCTCGGGCAACGCCACGGCTATCTCACTCTCGGTGAGATGCTCGGCGACCGCTTCGGGTCAACCGGACTCCGCGCGCTCGTCGCCGCCGTCTCGTTATTCTGGCTGTTCCCCTACGTCATGATCCAACAAATCGGCGCCGGCGTCGCCCTCTCGTCGCTCACCAACGGGACATTCCCCTTTTGGGCCGGCGCCACCCTCGTGACCGCGTTCATGATCGTGTACGTCGTCCTCGCCGGCATGCGCGGCATCGCCTGGACCGACACCCTCCAAGGCGCATTCATGCTCGTCATGGTCTGGGCCGCACTCCTCTGGGTCCTTGCCGTCGTCGACGGCGGCGCCGCAACAATCAACGGGAACCTCGCAACCTCACGGCCAGAATTCCTCGGGCTCGGCAGCGAATTCTACACCCCGGCAACCATGCTCACCTTCGCCATCTCCATTGCCTTCGGCGTCGCCATGTTCCCACAAGTCAACCAGCGGTTCTTCGCCGCCTCCTCCAAAGCGGTCCTCAAACGCACCTTCGCCCTCTGGCCGCTCCTGGTCTTACTCCTATTCGTCCCCGCATTCCTCCTTGGGACGTGGGCCGTCGGGCTCGGGCTGGAAGCCGACCTCGCAGCCGGTGAAAGCATCCTCCCAATCATCCTCGCTGAATACACCCCGGCGTGGTTCGCCGCGCTCGTTATTGCCGGCGCAATCGCCGCGATGATGTCCTCCTCGGACTCCATGTTACTCTCGGGATCATCCTACTTCACTCGCGACGTATACCGGCCACTCATCGATGACACCATCTCGGACCGCCGCGAAGACCGGCTCGGCCGGATCGGCGTTGCGGTCTTCGCTGTTGCCGCACTCGCCGCCAGCATCTGGGCCGAAGCCGGCGGGTTTGCTGCCGCCACCGTCGGCTCGATCCTCGTTGACATCGGCGACCTCGCCTTCGGTGGATTTGCCCAACTTGCCCTCCCCGTCATCGTTGCCATGTACTGGCGACGAACAACCAGACACGGCATGCTCGCCGGAATCCTGGCCCCCCAACTCATCTACATCGCGTTCAACTTCCTCCCAGCCGCCACCGTCGGCCCAATCGTCCTCTTCACCGACACCTATCTCGGATGGGGCATCTCCATTTACTGCATGCTCATCGGGCTCATCACCACCGTCGTCGTCTCCTACGCGACCGTCCAAGCCCCCGAGGAAGACACCGACCTCTACTTTGAAGGCCTGGCCGCCGACTGACACCCGCCACCCCGCTCACCTTCCTCACACCGCATTCATCCCGATATGGCCGGCCGATGCGGCGGTTATTCGAACAACTGAGACAGCGACCCGTCAATGCGAGCGGCGCGCAAATTAGAATGGGCGTCCCGGTGGGGAGGCCTGTGTCGAGATGCTAGCGGTGTGACGTCCTCGCCCGCCGTAGACGGCGGGGTTTCCCTCGACAGTGGGAACCCGGCCGGCCCGGTTCGGTTCCAGGATTCGCTCTCCCGGTGTCGGTGGGGCGGGGTACACTCCTCGGTCGGGAGCGTTCTGTGGCACCGTGACGTGTGCTCCCATCCGCGAGTGAGTCACTGCCGCGTGGTTTCTCGACGCGGCTCTCTTCCAGGCGGTCGAACCTCGCGGTTCCGTGCCGGCTCCGGTCACGCCTTTCGACCGGGCTTGCGGAGCACCGCAGACATGGGTGGAGTGCGGCCCGCATCCCTCGGCGGCCACCCGGAGGGGAGACGGCTGAACCCGTGAAATCACGTTCGAGACAGTGTGTCCTAAGCGTTCGGGTGCCGGCCCGGCCCCCATCTGATGGGAGGGGCCCGGTTGTCGGATTCACGCCTACCCTGACGGGCGGGATTCTCTCCTTGCAAAAGATAGGAGGCCCTTACCCAGTATTCTTCCCACGTAACAATTTTTGTCTCTTACGAGAGGTCGG
>CAZSSY010000001.1:0-29341 GCA_964609565.1 uncultured Natronomonas sp. | reverse complement strand
GCCCTTACCCAGTATTCTTCCCACGTAACAATTTTTGTCTCTTACGAGAGGTCGGTATGGTCAAGACTGTCGTCTGGTGTCTCGTCGCGACAGCGCTATTAAGCATCTTATTGTTCCCTGCTGTCGCCCATCAGAGCACCGGGCTGTGGGAGGCACCGGGACACCCGGGGTACGCCAATGCAGACAACGGCGGCGGTCCACCACCGCATGCCGCATCCAACGGCAACAGCGGCGGCGGTGGTGGTGGGCCACCAGATCACGCAAACAGTGGACACGACGACGATGCCGGTGATGACGCGTCTTCTGATGCCGATGATGGTGAGAATGGCGACGCCACCCAGCGTGACCAAGACCGGTCGAATCACCACGGCCCGCCGGATCGCGCACGGTCGAATTCGCGCTCCATGGATTCCTCACGACAGAATTCCCGAGACCGCGGGCCGCCCGACCACGCCCAGTCTCGCCGCAACCACCAACAACAGCAGAACGAGCCCGAGACGCCAACTACGACGCCGACACCAACGCCGGCACCGACGACCACGCCCGCGGGCGCAACAACCCAAACGCCGACATCGACACCGACACCAACCCCAGCGGCTGATGACGGCGAGAATGATGATGATGGCGACGGGGGGTTGTTGTCGTCGTTGTTTGGGAGTGACGAGACACCCACGCCGGAGGCCACATCGACACCAACACCATCGGGGACGCCAACAGCGACACCGGCCCCTGGTGGTCAGTCAGAACCTCCTGGGCAGGTCACCGAATCAAGTCCATTCACTGAGACAGAGGAAGAGTGGAGCGGGATGTCGGTGGCTGAAAACCGGTCGACGGATATCGGGCCGTTACGGATTACTGCCGCGAGTGTCCCCGCAGATTGGGTGCATCCCGGCTATAACGTGAGTGTCCAAGCGACGTTTGCGAATACCGCTGGGCACAACGTGACGGAGACGATGCCGATCACGTTTGCCGGTGAAGACGTTGCGACGCGGGAGGTAACGGTCCCGGGCGGAGAGCAGATAACACGGACCTTCGAGGTGACCTTCATGGATGCTGGCGATGGCGTGGTTCTGATTGCGGGTGTTGAGGCCGGTGAATTACAGGTTGTATCGGGGAGTCAAGCAAATACCGCGGATGGAGCGGCTGATGCGCAAGGCGGATTTGGGGGGCTTGTCGCGGTTGTTGCATTCCTTGCCCTGGCGTTGTATGCCCGGCGGCTTGATCGACGAAGCCGGTAGGTCGGGAGGCGCCACGGTTTTTTCCGTCTTCCGCGAACGTTGCCTGCATGCAGACGCATATCGTCCCTGTTGGCTTTGATTATGACCGGTTGATCGCGCCGTTGGTCCGCGATCAGCTCGATGTCGATCGGGTCGTCCTATTGGAAGGTGCGGTGGGGAGTGAAGCGAATGTGGAGTACTCACGGAATCTTGCGGAGAAACTTCAAAAGGATTTCACGAATCTGCTCGGGGCTGAAACCGAACAGTTCGTCGTCGAGGATGTCTACGATTACGACGCGGCCTTCGAGCAGGCCTACGACCTTATCAACACAGAGCTTGATGCCGGTGGTGAAGTCTGGGTGAACGTCAGTGCCATGCCGCGCACCGTGTCATTTGCGTTCGCCACCGCCGCTCACTCCATCATGGTTGAACGGGAAGGCGATCGCGACCGAATTCACACGTATTATACGGTGCCCGAAAAGTACCTCGAAACCGAACTTGCGGAAGCACTCCGATCGCACCGAGACCTGTTGGCAACATTATTAGAGGGTGACGTGGACGATGCACGCATCCAGGCGCAACTCGAAGTGGCCGACGACCTCTTAGCAGAATTCGACGAACGCGGCACCACAATCGGCGCCAAACAGTTCGGTGACAGCCACATTATCGAGTTACCGGTGGCGTCTTTCTCGAATGTCAAGCCATTCGAAGAACTCATTCTCTTCACACTGGGTGAACACGGAGCGTTCGAATCAGTCTCGGAGTTAGCACAGACGCTCGCACGGGAACTTGGCGAGGAATACACCGATTCATTCCGCTCGAAAGTGATCTACAATGTCGACCGGTTAGGTCCCGGCGGCAAAGGCTACATTGAACAAGAAGAACGCGGAAAATCCTACCACACCCGCTTGTCACGCATCGGTGAACTCTGGGTCCGCTCTCACGCCGATCAATCCAACATTTAATCCAACCCGCCAGCCAGCCGACCACTCACGCACATCGCCGGCCTTGGACATCCCCGATGCCCAGCGCAGCTACCCAGGGCCGTGTCTCGGCCGGCCGAGTCGGCCACGGGATGATTTATCGCGTTGTGAGTTCGTCGGGAAGGGGTGTCCCGTCGTCGAGAAGCTGGGGTTGATTGGCTGTTTCAAGCGCAGACGGCGGCCTGAGTTTTTCGCGGCCAGCATCCGAACCCGTCCCATCGTGCCGGAAGGAATCAGTGATGTACGCGGTCGCGTTCTCATACCGAATTGGTTCACCGGAGACAGTGAACGTCGAGTCACGAATCACGGTATTTTCGGCGTTTTGGAGGGCAATACCGTCGCGGTCAGTGCCCGATTGTTCGAGACTGATGTGGTCGAACACACAGTCGTCTCGACTCTCGATTTTCACGGCGGCCTCACCGCCTGCCGATCCGGTGACGGCCACGTCCGCACAGATGACTTGCGGTACCAGAGTTCCGGTTGCGACGAGGCTTGTTGGTTGTTTCGCCCAAATCGCGGGGGTTTCATCTGTATCGACGCGGATTGTGGTGTCGTGGACGATGAGCTTTGCGAGGTCTTTCGCGAGCACAATCCCGCCATCGCTTGAGCGGGCTTCACGGAGATCAATATCGCATTGGTCGATGACGACTGGTTCACTGGTTCGCTGCGATTCATACGCTGTCGCTCGGACTCCCCGCATGTTCTCGAAGTCACGCGAGTCAGAATCACAGACCACGGTGACATCCCGGAGAAGTGACCCGCCTTTCACGCGGACATTTGAAATCCCAGAGTTCGCATAATAGCCACCGATAACCCGCATGTGGCCAGCGGGCGGGTCGGCGTATAGTCCATTGTCTGGGAACCCTTCGATATGGCAATCTCGGAATTCGATGTCGCCTTGGTTGTCACTCCCGATATAGATCCCGGCAACGGATGTCCCGGCGGCACCGCCATCCGGGAGGGCGAGGCCGTCAATCACGGCTGCGCCATCCGGCTCTGTGACGTCGATCCGGACAGCGGCATCGCCGGCCTGATAGGTCCCGTAGATGGCGACATCGCTGACGGCTAACTCATCGACGGCACGGAGACTCAACGCCCGTGGATTTATCCCCTGGTCGGTGACGTCGATATCAATCCCGTCGAGGTGGAAGCCGGTCGATTCCCGGATATCGAACACGAGATCGATGCCGTCACTCGGGATGACTGTTGCGTCAGGCCCGTGGATGGCAAAATCTGTATATTCATCGAACCGGAGGCGGTCCGCGACGCGGTATTGTCCGGTCCGAAGATGGACCAAGGTGTCGTCATCAAGATGAGTCGCAAGGAGGTCATCGATGGGTTCCGTCCCGGTATCATCTGCTCCCTTGGCCACGAGGTCGACAACCGTCTCGTAGTCATCACTCCCGGGCGGTTCGACTGGCTGTGGCTCATCAATCGGTTCCGTACCCCCGCCGGACGGGAACGGCGAGTCATCTGCTGTGCCACCACAACCTGCAAGCCCTGTGATACCCCCCACAGTCGCGAGGATGAATGTTCGCCGCCGCATCTATCTCCACCTTGGAGAATATTGCCTGATTGTTATGGCGTAGGTAACCCCGATCCCAACCCGGATTCGACAGCCCATTCAGTGGCGGTCACATCCGGTCCCATGACGTATGATCCGCCTGGAGGTGTGGGCCAGGATTTCAGTACCGAAGTCAGGAACCATATCAAGAGGTCCTTTTTAGGAAGGTCGGTGTGTTGGTAAGGCCACGTTATGGGGGTGAGTGCTGGACTGTGACTGTCACCGAAAGCACCACCGGCGGAGCTCGCTTCGATTTCACCGGGATCGACACCCCCGCGTAACCTCACTCCCGGGACCGGGCTTCGAACCCTCTCGGTGGCGCATTGATGGGGATGGGAGCGACATTCCTTTTGCTGGCCGGTGGGTACGGACGGGTAATGAGTCAGCCGAGCCCCGAATCGTACGAGGACGGACGCGGGATGGATGCGCATAACGAGGTGATGCGTGAGATCCGGGGGCGGAATGACGCGTCATACGATCCTACGGAGCCGACGCGGGTGTGGCTTGATGAAGACAATACGCCCGATGGCGTCGTTGACTCGTTGACGATCATCCTGAACACGGGCGGGTGTCGGTGGGCGCGGGCTGGTGGCTGTACGATGTGTGGCTATGTCGCTGAATCCGTCGATGGCGGCCGTGTCAGCCACGAGGAGTTACTGACACAGCTTGACGCGGCGCTCGCCTATGAGGCTGCGGAGACGGAGACGCCGGCGGAACTCGTGAAAATCTATACCTCTGGCTCGTTTCTCGACGAGCGGGAAATTCCTGCGGCGACGCGGGAGGCAATCGCCGACGCGTTCGCCGACCGAAACCGGATCGTCGTCGAGTCGTTACCTGATTTCGTGGCCCCGGACAAGCTTGCGGCGTTTACCGAGCGGGGCCTGGCAACTGACGTCGCAATCGGGCTCGAGACCGCGACCGACCGGGTTCGACGTGATGCTGTCAACAAGTATTTCGAGTTCACTGCGTTTGAAGACGCCTGTTCGGCCGCTCACGGGGCTGGTGCGGGCGTGAAGGCCTATCTCCTCATGAAACCCCCGTTCCTCGCTGAACCGGATGCTGTGGCTGATATGAAGCAGTCAATCCGGGCATGTGTCGACGTTGATGGCTGTCATACCGTCTCGATGAACCCCTGTAACGTCCAGCGGCACACCATGGTCGAAGAACTGTATCATGCCGGTGGCTACCGCCCACCCTGGCTGTGGTCCGTGTGTGAAATCCTCGCGACCACGGCTGATGTCGACGCGATCGTGGTCTCCGACCCGGTCGGATATGGGTCAGACCGCGGCCCACACAACTGCGGCGAGTGTGATGACGTCGTCCAGCGAGCGATCAAGGACTTCGATCGCCGCCAAGACCCAACCGTGTTCCAAGAAGTCGGCTGCACGTGCCGGTCGGCGTGGGCCTACGTGATGACCCACGAGACAGCGTACAACCAACCGTTACTCATGTAGGCGATCCACACCTGCCGTCAGGGATCTGTTTGTTGGTTTCGGTGAGTCCGACCGACCGGAGGTCGGTCACGGAACCCGGGGTTTCTAGCAGTATACCTTCTTGCGGGGACGGGTCATTGGTCGTGGCGTCTCCAGCGAGGGGCGAGGGTTGTGGTTATAGTGGGGTGGTGGGTGAGGTGGGTGCGGTGAGGCCCTGGAGGATGCCGTGGCCGTCTGTGGTCCCGATGTCGGGGAGGGTGGCACGCTCGGGGTGCGGCATGAGGACGGCGACGTTGTCGGTGTCGCCGAGGACGCCGGCGATGTTGGCTTTTGACCCGTTGAGGTTGGCTGCGTCCGTGATGTGGCCGTCGGCGTCACAGTACCGGAAGAGGATGCGGTCGTTGTCGTGGAGGGTGGTGAGACTGTCGTCGTCGATCTCGAAGCGGCCTTCGCCGTGGGCGATCGGGATTCGAATAATGTCGCCTTCTGCGTAGGCGGCCGTCCAGGGGGTGTCTGCGTTTTCGACGCGGAGGTGGACGGGTTCACATTGGAAGCGGGCGCTTTTGTTGACGGTGAAGGCGCCGGGGACGAGCCCGGATTCGGCGCCGATTTGGGCGCCGTTGCAGATGCCGAGGACGGGGATGCCGTCGGCAACCGCGGTTTTGATCTCTGTCATAATCGGGGCGCGGGCGGCCATCGCGCCCGCTCGAAGATAGTCGCCGTACGAGAAGCCGCCCGGGAGGATAACGCCGGTGGTGTCTGGGGGGAGGCCGTCGGTGTGCCAGACGATGTCAGCCGGGATGTCGAGGTATTCAAGGGCGCGTACGGCGTCGCGATCGCAGTTTGATCCACCGAACCGGATGATTGCCACAGTCATCGGTCGCTCTCCCCACAGGGCGCGGTGTCCGCTGCGAGGTGCCCGGTGGATCGGTGGCCGGAGGCTGGGTGGGTTTGGGGTGGTGTCATTTAGGTGGTGGCGACCTCGATGTCGTAGTCGTGGATGGTCGGGTTGGCGAGGAGGCGTTCGGCCATCTCGGTGGCGCGCGTTTCAGCGTCGTCGCGACTGGCTGCATCCAAGTCGAGTTCGAAGCGGTCTGCAGCGCGTAAATCGGTGAGTTCGAACCCGAGGCGTTCGAGTGCCCGTTGGGTGGTTTCGGCCTCTGGGTCGAGGACGCCGCGTTTGAGTCGGACGGTGACAGTCGCGGTGTAGGCGGCCATATCTGGTGGCGCGTGTTCGTGCGTGAAAACCGTTGCGTTCTTCCCAACGTATCCACGTTCATGAATACCGTTGTGGGGCAGCAGGTGACGACCGGCATGGCACTGCATCGCTTTGTTTTGGGCTGTTGGTGGCGATGGCCGACGCTCACGAATCGGAACGGCATGGGTTCCGAGGTGGTAGTGTCTGCGGATTGGCAGTTCGTTTGGGGATCTCTTGTGGACTGAGGAGGGGGAGGTGTGCGATGAGAGCGAGGTTTAGGAAAACCTAAACTCGTGTCTTGTGGAGCTAGGGGTGATGACTGAGGCGTCCACCGGTCCTGCTGCCGGGGAGCGACCGGTCGCGCTTACTCTGTTAAGCGGGGCTGTCGCCGCCATTTTGGTCTTCCCGTTGTCGTGGGTCATTATCCGGGCCGCCGCGGTCGATGCCGATCGGGCAGTGGGGATCCTCTTTCAGGCGCGGACCCTTGAAATCTTTCTCAATAGTCTGTTATTGATGTTCGGTGTCACCGTTCTCTCTATTGGTATCGGGGTTCCCTTGGCTGTCCTCACTGTCCGCACTGACCTCCCGGCGCGGCGGTTTTGGACCATCGTCGTCTCCCTCCCGTTGGCCGTCCCGAGTTGGCTTGGTGCCTTTGCGTTCGTCGCGATGTTTCGGCCGCGCGGCATCGTCCAAGGCTGGCTGGAACCACTCGGCGTGACAGAACTCCCCAGTATCTTCGGGCTCCCTGGCGCGATCGTGATCATCACCCTCTACACATACCCGTATGTCTTCATCACCACTCGTGCCGGTCTGAAAACATTCGATACTTCGCTGGTTGATGCCGCCCGGACGCTCAACCATGACTGGTGGGCGACGTTCCGTGAAGTCACCCTGCCCCAGATCCAGCCTGCAATCATCGCCGGTGCTCTCCTTGTTGCCTTATACGCGGTCTCTGACTTCGGTACTCCGGCGTTCCTCCAAGCGGACGTTTTCACCCGCGAGATCTATCTGCAGCACCGATCGATCGGTGGAGACGACTACGCCGCCTTCCTCTCGCTGCAACTCGTCGCCGTCACGATCTTCATCCTCGTTATCGAATCCCGGATCCGGGGGACTGAGACGCTGTCGACCATTCGGACCGCCGCCGACACCCAACAGATCACGCTCGGTCGCTGGAAATGGCCCGCATCTGCTGCCTGTGGACTTCTCGGAGCCATCACACTCGCCATGCCCGTCCTCCTGTTTACCTGGTATCTGCAAGTCGGCGGTGCCGACCCACCACCTGGCTTCACCTTCCAGTGGTCGTGGCTGCTTAACTCGGCGTACGTTGCCGGGCTTGCTGCCCTCATTGCTGCCGCCGGTGCCATCCCGGTGGCATACCTTTCAGCCCGGCATTCCAGTCGCATTGGCGCCGTTTTTGAGCGCGCTACCTACATCGGGTATGCCGTTCCCGGGATTGTCATCGCATTAGCCCTCGTGTTCTTCGGCGCTAATTACGGCTCCATCACGATTGCTGATTTCGAACTCGGCATCCACCAAACTCTCCCCATCCTCGTGTTCGCGTACGTCGTTCGGTTCATGCCCCAAGCCGTCGGGTCCACGCGGTCGTCGGTCCTCCAGGTGAATCCGAAACTCACCGAAGCCGCCCGGACGCTCGGCCACGGCCCGATGGCCACCTTCACACGCGTTACGCTCCCGCTCATCGGCCCGGGTATCATCGCTGGTGCCGCGCTCGTGTTCCTCACGACGATGAAGGAACTCCCGGCAACGCTCCTGCTGCGGCCAACCGGCTTCGAAACGCTCGTCACCAGGATTTGGGCCGCTGAGTCAGCCGGCTACTACGGATACGCCGCCATCCCCGCGCTTCTCCTCTTACTTGTCTCGGGGCTTTCGATGGTCCTCATCCTCCAGGGTGAGCAAGCCTAACGGTACCAATCTATCTATCCCTCTCGAGACTGGGAGGGTAGTGACACTATGGCTTGGTCGCGTGGTCGGTCAGATTGATCGGATTCTCTCGACTGCCGCCGGGAGTGATGGCGCATTAAATATGGTTCGGTCAAGGTAGGCGTTCGCGCCCGCCGCATACATATCACGGACAGCGTCGACCACGTGGTCCGCAAGTGGGTCAGGCTCGGCTTCACAGAGCGTGCGCCAATCGGCGATATCGTCGGCTTTTGCCTGTGCCTTCGCTGCCTCGACTGCGTCAATCCATTCGGGGTGCGTGCGTTTGTAATACTGCCGGATGACCTCTTTTGAGAGCTGTTGGCCCTCGTAGGAAAACCGGTTTTCATCGAACGTCCCGACGACATCCGCGACCCGGATGTCGCCGTCGATATACAGACACTCGATCTTGCCATCTTCATGTTTCAATCCCGCCTCCTTCGCTCGCTCTGTGACGAGCCGATTGACCCGGCCCGCGATTGATTCAAGCGTCTCGATATCGGCCGCACCCGCAATCCGGTCGGCCTCCCGACGAGAGAGATATCGGTCAGATTCCTCGAACTTCGTCGAGAATTCCACAATCGGGTCGGGGAGATCCACCGGGTCAGCGGACCACGTCCCTGGTTCTCCCGCTGGCTCAACGCCGAACTCTGCCGGGTCGGTCCGTGACCGGAGCGACGACCCTACCGGGACCGTATTCCGGAACACAATCTCCAGCGGGATTAAATAGTTCGCTCCCGCCGCGTCATGGAACGCCGCATAATCGTATTCTCGCCCCGAATGCGGGAGGTCTGGGACGCGCGTCAACTCGATGGCCATCTCCCGCGGCGGCGTCGATACATCCGACAGCGACCCGACTTCACCATCCGTGACAACCCCACGGTAATGCGTTGGAATTCCCTGTGATTCGAGGAGTTCAAAATTCGCGGCGCCCATGGCGCACAACGACGCGCCTTTATTCGGGATGGTATCCGGCATCTTCCCCCAATCGAACACCGAGTAATCATCCGTAAAAACAAACGCGCCACGGCCTAACGCCCCTGGCGTCGGCGCCGTTTCCACACGGAATTCCTTGACGCTTGTCATACCTGTGAGGCAACCCCCCAACCCGGAAAGGCGTTTCCATCGACCCACCCATCCGCGGGACTCCCCACCGGCGTCAAAACCCCGCTGAACTGTCTTATGCGCGTCGTGCAGCGATGAAGACGCTGGCTATCACCGCGACAATGGCAACTACGGCACCGAAGCCAGCCCCGTCAGCCGCGGCCTGTTGCTGTTGAACATCGTCCTCGCCACCGCCGGTCTGCTGCTCATCTGTCGCGCCAGACTCGCTGTCTTGCCCGCCACCGCCTGCGCCGTCACCGCCGCTGTCGCCACCATCGTTCGCACTCCCACCATCGCCACCATCTCCTTCAGTACCACCATCGCCGCCAGCACCATCGCCAGAACTCCCATCCTGGCTGCCATCTCCATCACCGCTACCCCCATCGCCGCCACCATCGCTCGCACTGCCGCCATCACTCCCACCGCCACCGCCACCGCCACCATCGCTCGCACTGCCGCCATCACTCCCACCGCCACCGCCTGCGCCGTCACTGGCATTGTTCCCGCTACCATCGCCAGCCCCTTCTGCTCCCGCCCCACCGCCACCGCTACCATCTCCGTCACCGCCATCGCTCGACTCAGACTGGTCGTCACCGCTTCCATCTCCACCCGCGCCACCGCCCGGATTCGGGAATGTCGGAAGGACCCCGAATGACGGCATCCCGATCAGATTCAACGCACATTCTTCGCCCGTACAATCCATTTCACCACCGGTCTTCCGTTGGATAACCCACACGTCGGTCCCGAAGTACGAGCTGCCATCTTCCCAATATTGCACCTGCGGCACAACCGCGTAATCCTTTTCACCATCATTGACCCCGACATCGGCGGTGAGTTCACCTGGCTCGCCCATTCCACCGCCACCTTCAACCCACGCAGCAGGGCCTTCACTCGTTTCGTCGAGCGTCCCATTCAGAATGACAAGCACTGAATTATTATCCGTATCGTCTTGGACATCACCGCCGCCATCCGGCGCGGGTGGGTTTTCAGCCGGATTCCACGGCGGATCGTTCGGATTCAATACCTCGCACTGCGTTGGCGCCATGGAGACCAATATCGCCCCTATAGCACTCGGCGTAATGACATCCCAGGGAACACCCTCAGGCTGCGCTTCTTGGGGTAATTCATCCACCCACACAACCTGGTCATACGGGAACTCCTCGTGCATCATCTGACCGATATCAGTACAGATCTCCTGTGGGAACGGTCCCCCTCCCTCACCCTCATCACTCTCACCGCCTTGTGCGCCTCCACCATCATCCTGCCCACCGCCGCTCCCTCCTCCTTCATCACCCTCACCCGAACCACCTACACCACCACTCCCATCACCCTCACCATCACCATCGCCCTGACCGTCTTGACCGTCTTGGCCATCCGAGCCGCCGAAGGGATCACCGCTCTCGTCTTGCCCACCATCATCTTGGCTGCCTGCACCGCCGCTGTCATCTTGGCCGCCGGCGCTACCTCCATCGTCTTGGTTGCCTGCACCGCCGCTATCGTCTTGACTGCCGGCACTATTTCCTTGGCCGTCTTGCCCATCGCCACCTTCACTTCCTTGTCCGGCGCCATCACCGTTGCCGAATCCATCGTTGCCCCCTGATTGGCTATCTCCGTCTTGACCGCTGTCCGCACCATCTCCGCTGCCTGTGTTGTCACCCTGGTTTGAGTTCTCCGCGGTTCCGTCGTTTTGGTTGGTGTCGTCTTGTGTGCCACCGCTCTCGTTGTCCATGCCGTCCGCGTGTGAATCAAGCTGTTCGGTTTCTGGGTCATCGATCCCAGCTGCTGGAGCGATCGCCATTCCGATGATTGTCATCAACACAATCAGGCTGACGGCAACGACGACGGTCTCGCGCTCACTCATATGTTACAAGCATATCATATTACCCAATAGCTTTCTGGCAAGACACATTCGGCTTGATTTCCTTAACTTAGCCTTACCAACACATCTAGATCCTATCTACGGTTGTTTAAGGAGAACAAATATCTCGTTTCGAAGCGGTCTATCGTTCGCCACACCTATGATATAAATATGATAATTTATTGCGGGTTGTGCGGGAACAAGGAACGAACCGACACACCTCCAGCCCGCCGTCGAATACAATTATCGACAGCCTATATTCCGAGTACACGACGGTAGCATTGTTTCAGTTTCCGGTTAGCTTCATTCCTGCTGGCCCCATGGCTCGGTGACGCTATCCCCGAACCGTTCCCGCATCAAAACCACAATACTCTCTGGCGGGAACTGCCCGTGCTCGGTCACAATCGCATCGATATACCGAGGCGGCGTCACATCGAACGCCGGATTAGCAACCTCAATATCACCGATATCATCCCGAACGGTGGGGTCGATGATTTCCTCCGTGGGCCGTTCTTCGATCGCAACCGCACCACCTGTTAACGTCTGTGGATGAAGTTTAATCGATTGAGCGGCAACCATGACGGGCACCCCGCGATCGCGGGCAGAGACCGCAAGGCCCGCCGTCCCGATTTTATTAATCACGCTGCCGTCAGCCGCAATACTATCCGCGCCGACCACGACGTGGTCGACCGTATCCAGACAGCGGTAGGCGGCATTGTCGACAACCAGCGTGACCGGGACATCAAGGGCGCGGAGCTCCGCGGCTGTGATGTGGCCTTGGTTCCGTGGCCGGGTTTCTTTGACAATCACGTCCAGGTGGAGGCCATCTGCCACAGCGGCCTCAATGCAGGCCATCGCGTCAGTCGAATGGCAGTGCATCATGATGACGTCGCCATCGCGGAGCCGCCCGGCGCCGATCCGCCCGAGTCGGTCTTGTGCTTCGGCGAGATCAGCTCGAAACTGGGTGACTCGCCGCGACACTGACGCCTGGAGGTCGGCGACGGTCTCGCCATCCATCCCGGTGAGAATATACCGTAATGCGTTCGGGAGGCTTACTGCCGTCGGCCGGGTATCATGTAGTTCGCGAGCAGCGGCCCGGAGTTCACGGCGAAACTCCTCCGGCGTCTCAGCCGGGCTGTCCGCGGCTTGCGCCCCGAGGGCCGCAGCAGCGGCATCCGCGATAGTTGCCGCCCCCCGAATCTCCATGTCCGCGATCCGCCGGACGGTCTCACGGATCTCGTCGTGGAACTCCGGCGATTCGGCCATATAGGGCACAGGCACGCCGGGAGGAAAAGCCCGGTGCCCAACTCACCCACCGTCACGCCCGCGGCTCCCACGGTACACCGGTATTGACCTTTGGGGTTGTGACCGGACTTTATACGACGGGGTCCTGAGGGAGGGGTATGGATCGCGGTGCGTTCGCAGCACGGATTGACCATACCGTGTTGGGCCCGGAGACCACGCTGGCGGATGTCGAGTCAGTCGTGACAGAGGCAGCAACGTATGGCATGAATGCGTGTATTCCGCCAGGCTATCTGGCTGACGTCGCGGAGATAGCCGCTGACGTGACACTCGTCACAGTGTGTGGCTTCCCGCACGGGCAATCGGCCCGGGAGACCAAGGTGTATGCGGCAGAACAGGCCTGGCAGGACGGCGCCGATGAACTTGATGTTGTCATCAATGTGGGGCGGCTCCACGCTGGCGATACCGACGCTGTCCATGCAGAACTCGAGCATGTGGTTACCGCGGTCCCGATCCCGGTGAAGGTGATTGTTGAGGCTCCGCTATTGACCGAGTCGGAGCTCCGTACGGCCTGTGACCTTGCCGCTAATGCCGGGGCGGCGTACGTGAAGACCGCGACCGGGTTCGCGGCTGGCGGTGCGACCATTGCTGATGTCGAGATTATGGCCGAGTACCTCCCCGTGAAGGCCAGTGGCGGCATCTCCCGGTTTCGGGAGGCTGCCGCGATGCTGTCGGCTGGGGCCGACCGGATCGGTGCGTCGGCCGGTGATAGCCTGGTTGAGGAGTTTGAGGCGGCTGCATTCGACGGGTGAAACGCCGCGTTTTTGCCCGCTCATCCGTAACCGACGGGTAGGCGATGGCCACCTATCACATCGAGACGTATGGCTGTACGTCAAATCGAGGTGAAAGCCGCCAGATCGAGCGGCAGCTCCGCGACGCGGGGCATTATCGCGTCGACGGTCCGACCGACGCCGATGTGGCTATCCTCAACACGTGTACCGTCCTCGAGAAAACCGAACAAAACATGCTTCGTCGCGCCGATGAACTCCAGGAGACCACCGCGGACATCATTGTCACCGGCTGTATGGCCCTCGCACAACGCGACGCATTCGATGGCTACGACGTCCAGGTTGCCCACTGGGATGATGTCCCGCAAGCCGTCACGAACGGCGAGTGCCCAACGACAACGCCTGACGCCGACCCGGTGCTTGATGGCGTCGTCGGGATTCTCCCGATTGCGCGTGGCTGTATGTCGAATTGCTCGTACTGCATCACGAAATTCGCCACCGGCCGCGTCGAGTCACCATCGATCGAGACAAATCTCGAGAAAGCACGGGCCCTTGTCCATGCTGGCGCGAAGGAACTCCGTGTGACCGGCCAAGATACCGGCGTCTATGGCTGGGATACCGGTGAACGGCAACTCCCAGACCTCCTCGATCGCATCTGTGCAATCGATGGGGAGTTCCGGGTGCGGCTCGGGATGGCGAATCCCGGTGGCATTCACGGGATCCGCGAGGACCTCGCTGACGTGTTTGCGGCCAACGAGAAGCTCTATAACTTCCTGCATGCCCCGGTCCAGTCCGGCTCCGATGCGGTCTTGGCCGACATGCGGCGCCAACATCGCGTCGACCAGTTCCGTGATGTCATCGAGACGTTCGATGCGTCCCTCAGCCATTGGACGCTGTCCACCGATTTCATCGTCGGGTTCCCTACCGAGGACCCGGCCGACCACGACCAATCGATGGCGCTCCTCAGTGAGGTTCACCCCGAGAAGATCAATATTACGCGGTTCTCAAAACGCCCTGGGACCGATGCCGCGGACCTCCCGGGGCTCGGCGGCACGATCAAGAAAGAACGCTCGAAAGCGATGACCGACCGCAAAATGGAGATCTGCCAGGACGCATACGGATCGATGGTCGGCGAGACCCATACCGTTCTTGTCGTCGAGGAAGGCACGGGCGACTCGGTGAAATGCCGCGACGAGGCGTATCGACAAGTCATTATCACCAATCCCGATGACCACGATGTCGCCATCGGTGATTTCGTCGACGTCGACATCACGGCTGCCGATACCGTCTACTGCTATGGTACGCCGGTCTCAGCCGCAGCGTGACCGGTCGCCCGGGCTCACTCGTGGGTTCGTGTGACTCAAGTGGTGGTTTCAGTCATCAGGGGTCTTATAATGGTGGTGGTGAATAGCCGGGGACAGACGTATGGATTGGCGGACCGCCTGGATCGTGATCGGGATCGTCGGTGTATGTTGTCTTGCACTCGTCCTCTCGGTGCTGTATCCGTTCACGACCACGTCCTCAATGGCCGCAGACCCGCCGAGTGAGCGATTCACCGTGTATGAGGCCGACGCCTACAGCTCGAGTGGCCAGATCCTCGTTGATGGGGAAGTCGCCTTTGCGTATACCGGGACGGTCACATCGTCGGGCACGTGGTACACGCAGGTCGAAGAACAGACACTCACCACGGAATCCTATCGCCCACAGCCCGATAGCCGGGTATACAAACGATATCACCTGGCTGATACCACTGCGGCTGAGCGGTTCTACGACGAGCTCCAGGCGGACGACGATCGGGAACTCCTTGACAGTGAGTGGGGTGACGACCAGGCGACGTTCATTGTGGCAACGAATTCCTCACCATCTCGTGATCCGATTTCGGGGAGTGCCGGCGTCGTCGTCAACAATCTCCACGTCCTCGGCTACGAGACCACCTCGAGGCCCGCTGGCGGGGAGGACACCGTGTATACACCGCGGGCTGGCTGGTACGGGAATACAAATCCGTATCGGGTGACCAATGTCGCCGGTACGGTCCATACTAGCCCGGACGGTCAGCGTGTTACAGCAGCAAACGTGTCATGGACCGTGACAGAGCCCGCGGGCACGTATGCAGAGTCGGTTGTGGTGCGACTCACTAGCGATGATCCGACAGCCTACCAGATCACGCTGACCGTCGATTCAGCCGCGGGTGATCTCTCCCAGCCCGCCTGGGTTGACCCATACGAGTCAGCCGAGTAGTCTGGCTGTTAGTGTTGATCGCTGGTGTCTTTCCATTCGCCGATTCCGGCGGGGTCGAGGTGGAGGTGGACATCGCCGATGTCTTCCATTGTTTGCAGGGATTGGATGAGGTCGGATTCGATGTCGTGGGCTTCGACAAGGGCGAGTTCGCCGTCGACTTCGACGTGGGCTTCGACTTCTAATTGGGTGCCGTCATAGAAGACGGCGACATCGTGGACGCCGTTCACTTCGGGGTGGGTGAGGAGTTCGTCGATGATGCGGTCGCGGTCGGCGTCGGCGGGGGCGGCACCGACGAGATACGAAATGTTTTCGCGGCCGATCGTGATGCCTTGATAGACGACGAGGATGCTCACGACCCCGCCGGCGATGGCGTCGAACAGCGGATAGCCAAAGAAGACACCGATGACGCCGACTAAGGCTGCAATCGAGGTATAGAGGTCGTTGAGGCAGTCGACGGCGAGCGCTTCGAGGGCGGTTGAGGCGACGGTGTCGTTGATGCGGGTGGTGTACCAGTACAGGAGGTACATATCGGCCATCGAGAAGAGGAGCGCGCCGACCAACAGCGGGTGGAACTGGATGCTTGCCCCGTCGATGACGGTGCGTGCGGAGTCATAAAACAGGTTGAGGCCGAGGAGGACGATCACGGTTCCAACGAAGAGTGCGGCGAGGGGTTCGACGCGTTGGTGGCCGTGTGGGTGGCGTTCGTCAGGGTCGGCGTAGACACTGCGGCCCCACACGAGCACCACGAGGCTGGCGACGAGGTCGGCGACGGAGTGGGCGGCGTCGGCGAGTAACGCGATTGAGCCGAATGTGAGGCCAACGGTGGCTTCAACGATGATTTTGGCGGTGTTCCCAGCAACGTTGACGATGCTGGCGCGGGTGAATCCGCGTTTGGCGGCGGCTGTCTCGAGGCCGGCTTCAGCGACAGCCGTATCGCTCATTAGTCGGTGTTTCTCAAACGATCCGGATAAGTGAATGGATTCGCCAGGTCTCAGCCAGGGGTTTGGGTGGGCTAGACCGACAGATAGACGGCGCCGCTGTCGGTGATCGATGTGTCTGGTTGGTCGGTGAAGGCGTCGTGGAGTTGGTCGTAGGTCTCATCGACGGCTTGGACGATGACTTTCGTGTCGGCTGTCACGGGCATGAAGTTCGTGTCGCCGTGCCAGCGCGGCACGACGTGGGTGTGGAGGTGGTCGTCGATCGAGCCGCCGGCGGCATCTCCCAGGTTGAGGCCGGTGTTCACCCCGTCCGGCTCGAATCCGGTGTGGAAAGCTTGGATGGTGTGTTGTGTGACGCGGGCGTGGTCGGCGACGACTGTCGGTGAGAGGGCGGTGTATTCGCCGGTATGCTCGTGGGGGATGACCATCACGTGCCCGGGGTTGTAAGGGAAGTTATTGAGGAGGACGTACGTGTGGTCGGATTCGGCGACAATGCGGGCGTCGCGGGCGTCAGTACGCGTTGGGAGGACGCAAAAGGGGCAGCCGTCGATGGCGTCGTCCGGTTCTCGTTCGACCCACTCGATCCGCCACGGTGCGAACAACTGCTCCATGGATGCACGTCGGGGTGGCCGGCTGTTAACGCTACCCCGACACCCAAATCAGTTATATAAATGTTTTGGCCGTTCAGTGGTTCAACCGTTCATCTACACCGCCAAAAACAGGAGAATACTGGAGTCACACCTCGTCTCCAGACATTTCCCTGCCACCGGTCACCATCGGTCGTGTGAACGGTTGAACGGTCGTTAACTGAGCTACGTGTTTATGCGGAAATCTCGGCTACGAGCGAACGCGATGGCTACACGAATCGACTCCGACGGCATGACAGAGGACTGCAGCGATTGCGGTCGAGAAACCCCTCACGACGTCCGCATCAAGCTCCTCACTGAAAGCCGCAAACAAAAGAACGCAGAATTCTCCCGTGAACCCTACCGCGTGGCCTCCTGTCAAATCTGCGGTAGCGAAGAAATCGTCCGCATGAACAACGCCTGACCCCCATTCCACCAATCCAAATTTCAACGCCTCACCGGCACAACCCGGTGTCCGCACGCTTCTCCCAACAATTTTTCCTATCAGATAGAAGTTCCCTACAAGCACGGATTCGACCGCGAACAGGCCGCCTCTGGCTCACCACCAATGGTGGGCCGCCTCCGTTCGTCGGGTCTTCCATTCAATATGCGGCGCAGAGGTGGATCGAAGCCCGTGATGTCCAGAAGCGGCGCAAGCGCATAGAGATGTCAAAGCCAGTGGTGTCCGATCAACCAGTTCGCCGCATCTCACCAATCGACACATTGCAGTATCTTGCTCCCGCTGCATGGGGACTGAATATCGATGGCGTGAGACTCCCCGCTCACGGTTGCTATCTGGCGACTTCCGACGCGTAAGTACGGTAGAGATGGGAGCCTCGGGATACGTCGCCGAGAAGAACGCCCGGGTGCCACGGTCTGTACAGCGGGGCGTCGACGGGCTGGTTCCACCACCTATTTGATTGCCTTTATATCGCCGAGTATCTCCGGCGATAGCCGGATGCACCGGGTCTACGATACCCCGGGGAACATGCCAGCGATATCCACCCTCACCCGGCGGCGTGTCCTCAGGGTGGTCGGCGCTACCACAGCGGGACTCGGTGCTTCCGTCAGCGGGTCCGCCACCGCGACGGGCTGTCCCGGGAGCGACCCACTACACGCCCCACGCCCCGGTCCGGCGGTGTTGTATGCGGACCCGGTGGTTCCACCCCAACTGGCCCCGTCCACGGGGTGGCAGGCTGATCCGTTGTTGGTCTCCGGGAGTGAGGCATACATCGATGGGGAGTACCTCTATCAGGGCTGGGTGTACGACGACCACGGCGCTGTCACCCCAACGGGGACACTCTCCGAACAACCGCTCGTCTCGGAGATTGATGCACCGGAAGGTGACCTCGTGTATCCGAACAACGCGGAGCGATACCACCACAACGCCGCGGATATCCTCGAGATCCGCGTCCAACCAACGACCGATGGTATCAGGTACCGCATTGCATTGAACACGATGGTCGAACCGGATGCAGCGATCATCGCGATCGGGATCGACACCGGGGGTGGCACCCGGACGGCGTGGGGGCATGGCCTCGGTGATCTCGGCGCGCCCGTCGACCACGTCCTCGTCACGTGGGGGACTGGCGCGATGCTCGACGGCGAGGAGCTCCCCGCGGATGCCGTCGGGGTGGATGTCGACAAGAATCAGGTGACGCTAGACGTTGAGCTTGATCCCGGCGAGGAGACATGGACACAGTATGCGGTCGCTGGCGTCCACGACGAGGACGGCGGATTTGCGGCGGTTCGCCCGCAGCCGGGACCGGATCACCCAGGGGGTGCCGTCGGTGATGTCCCACCGGTGTTTGATGTAGGATTCCGTCAACACGGGGATGAACCGTTGCGGCAGCCAGCGACGGAATCAGCGATCTCACTCCCGACGGACGACCCCATCACCGGTACGGGGTTCTCAGTGGGGGTGAGTTGGCGGGAAAAAGCTCAAGCCCACGCGTTAGCCGACCGCGATATCTCGCCGTTCGGTGCCGCGATCGATTTCAAGAAACTCCGCGATCGGGTCGACGAGCGACATGTGCCAACGACCGGGTATCTGAATCGCGTGTATGGGTCGCGGTACGAACTCGGGCCCGGGATTGCTGCCAATGAAACCATCCCGACCAGTCGAGTCCCGGATGCCGACTCGATGACAACCATGCTTCGGAGCCGCGTGCAACCCTATAGCGTGTATATCCCCGAGAGTTATGACCACGATGCGTCGGCGCCTGCACCGCTCCATGTGCTCTTACATTCGTTGTCATTTAATTACAATCAGTATGCGGGGTCGCCGAATATGCTCCAGCAACTCGGGGAAGACCGGGATGCGATTGTGTTGATGCCGGAGGGCCGTGGCCCGGCTGGCTGGTGGAAAGCCGAAGCCGAACTCGATGTCTTCGAAGCGTGGGCCGCCCTCGCAGACGCGTACGCGATTGACTTCGAGCACGTCACGCTCGGCGGCTACTCGATGGGCGGATACGGCACGTACAAACTCGCGTCCCAATACCCGGATCTCTTCGGTGGCGGGTTCGCGGTCGTCGGCCCGCCGGATGAAGACCTCTTCGGCGGCCCCTCAGACGGCACCCTCCAGCTCGGGATTCCCCGGTATTCGGCTGACCCGCAGAACACCATGCAGATCACGGACAACCTCCGGCACGTCCCGCTGTTACTGTGGGCGGGAACGAACGACGAACTCGTCCCATATACAGGAGTGCGGAATTATCGCCGGCAGTTGGCCGACCACGGGTATCGCCACCGGTTGGATACCTTCCCCGGGATCGACCACCTCGCGTTGTTCGCATTGGATGAGTGGGCGCCCGGGGCTCGGTTCCTCGGCGATGGGCGCGTCGAGCAGTCGCCCCCACGGGTGACCTACCGCGCGGTCCCGGCGTTCGACACCGAGACGGAGGCGTTCACGTTGCAGCACGATGGCGCGTACTGGGTGCAAGCGATCGAGACCGCCGCGGGGGCGGCAGATGGGCTGGTTGATGCCCGCTGGCTCCCGGCGGGGACCCGTGACCCGGTGACGGAATCGTTCATCGAGACGGGTGTCGACCCGACGCCGCATACGCGTGAAGGTCTCCGGTGGGCATCGATGCACGACGCCTCTGGGTCGGCGAATGTTTTGGAACTGGACTGTGAGGCTGTTACCGCTGTCACGCTCTATGTGGATGACACCGGTCTGGACGTCACCCGCTCGATCGAGGTCCGGGTCGCTACCACCCATCCGGTGGACGTGACACTCACCAGTGGCGCTGGGACAGAAACCATTACGGCCACCCCCACTCGGAGTACACACCAGATTACCCTCTGTGAGCAGGGGCAAACGGGCGAGCAGCCACCCGATCGGGATACCGGACGGGATGGCCGCGGGCCGCAACCGACCCCGGATCCCGATCCCGATGATGGCCTCCCGCTGCCATTCTTCGAATAATATTCCTGCCTGCTACAGCGTCGTTCACCGTTTCGGTGACTGATACCACCTGGTGGTCTACGTCTCTGTTCGTGGGCTCCCGGTATCGAGGGTGTGGCGTGGGGGTTAGGTGGCGGTGGTGACTTCGCAGCCGGAGTCGGTGACGATGATGGTGTGTTCGCGTTGGCTGACGAGGAATCCGGATTGTTCTTGGAGGACGGGGTAGGCGTGGATGACGTCTTGTTGTTTGAGGCGGCGGAGTGCCATTTCGGCGCGGGCGGCCTTGATCCAGCGGCGGGCGAATGGCAGGGTTTGGAACTCCTCGACGATTTGTTCGAGGGCTTGGCGGGCATTGCGGTCGCGGACGCTGGCTTCGTGTTCGAGCGCGAAGATTTCCTCGGTTGGGCCTTCGTTGACTTTCCCGCCGCCGTCGGTGGCGAACGGTTCGATGGCGACCACGTCGCCAACCTCAAGGGTGGCGCTTTGCCCAACGGCGCGGTTCGGGATGTTTGGTTCCGTATGTTGTTTCCAGTGGCCGAGCCCATGGCCGGAGAGATTCACCACCGGATTGTAGCCATACCCATCGATCACCGATTCAATTTCGGCACCAATCGCCCCGGTCTCGATGCCAGGCTCAATGAGTTCGATGGCGGCATCGAGCCCTTCTGCTGAGGCCTCAACGAGATCCGGGGTGCCCGAAAGGTCAACGGTGACAGCAGTGTCGGCCAGCCATCCATCGATGTGGACGCCGATATCGAGGTTAATCATTTCCTCACCGAACGTCGTTTCGTCCTCCGGGACGGGCGTGGCATGTGCGGCTTCCTCATCGACACTGATATTCACTGGAAAGGCGGGTTCACCGCCGAGTTCCCGGATCCGGTCTTCAGCAAACTCGGCGACCTCCAGGTGGCTCACACCGACTTCCACGCGGTCGGCCGTCTCCTCCCGCACGGTCGCAAGGATCTCGCCGGCCTCACGATGTTTCTCATATTGCTCGCTCCCTAGATCGACGGACATACCGCCGGGTTCGACGGGTTCGATAAAAGGGGTTGGGTTCCCGACTGCGACCGCCGAGTGGCGCACGGCTGGGTTCGTGCAGGGGGCTCGTGGCGTGACCACAACGTTTTCGAGCACCGGCGTTGCGGGCTAGGGTAGTGGTCCTTCCGAGTGACTTTGCGTTGCCGGCGCTGCCCTACCTCATCGCGTTGGCGGGCGCTGTCGGGATCGTTGGCGTCATCCTGTATCGCGTGCGGCCACCGGTGACGGCCGATACGATCCTCGCGTTCGCCCCCTGGATGGCCGTCGGCGGCGGTCTGTATGCACTCTATCAGCTGGATGCCGTCCCGCTCGGTGTCGCCCCGTTGGTCAGTGCACCTGCCGTCTATGTCACGGTCGGTGTCATCGCTGGCGGGATCTGGGCCGGCGCGGCCGACCGCCCCCCGGCCGGCTGGACCCGCTGGACAACCCCCCTGATCCTCGGTGGCCTGGGAGTCATCACGCTCCTTGGGGTGCTCGTGGTGGCTCTCACCGCGACACGCGAGCCTCGCGTCGTCCTCTCCGTCGCGATCCTCATCATCGCGGTCGTGTGTACTGGCATCGTGTGGCTGGGTATCCAGCGGTATTGGCCGGTGGCGGCGACGGGACGGGCTGGCATCGTCACGGTATTCGCCCACGGGCTTGATGGCGTCTCGACCGCGGTGGGGTATGATATCTTGGGGTTTGGCGAGCAGACACCGTTGTCCGGCCTGGTCTTGCAAGCCGGTGAAGCGCTCCCCGTAGCTGACGTCATCGGGGCCGGCTGGCTGTTCGTCGTGGTGAAGCTGGCGTTAGCCGCGTTTGTCGTCGTTGTATTCGAGGATTTCGTTCGTGAGGACCCCACCGAGGGCTACCTGTTATTGGGCCTGGTGGTCGCTGTGGGGCTCGGGCCGGGGACGCACAATGTGATCTTGTTTGCCGTTGCCTGACGCGGATTTATGAGTCAGCCTCCCACAGTCGAGAATATGCGGGTCGTGTGTGCCGGCCATATCAATTGGGATGTCACTCTCCGCGTCGACCGGCTCCCTGCTGCGGATGATGAATCCCGTATCCTGGAGCGGTCGGCGACGGGCGGCGGGAGCGCAGCCAACGCCGCGACCGCCCTCGCCAGCCTCGACGTTGCGGTCCGCCTCCTCGGGAGTGTCGGCGATGACACCACCGGTGAGCGGATCCGCTCGACACTCACAGCCGACGGGATCGACCCTCGGGTGAAATTGGTCGAAGGTGAAGTGACGACGACGAAGTTCGTCCTTGTCGACGAGACGGGGGAAGTCGCAATCCTCGGGATGGACGGCGCCAACGAAGCCCTCACCCCGGACGATATCACGCCCGGTGTCCTTGCGGATGCCGACGCGCTGCATGTGACCGGGCAACGCCCGGCAACCGCCGCTCGCCTCGCGGACCTCGCTGCCGACCGTGATATCCCGGTGAGTTTCGATCCCGGTCGTCGACTCACCGACCGTGATTTCACGTCCGTGCTCGCCTCGACGGATATCCTGTTCACCACCGACCGGGAGGCCGACCCGGTTGCTGGCCGGCTAGACGATATCCCGTGGCACGTCACGAAATACGGGTCTGATGGCGCGACACTGTCGTGTCCAGCCGGCACGTTCGACCACGACGGCTTTGGCCTCCCGTCGCATGATTCCACGGGGGCTGGCGACGCCTTCGCCGCCGGCTTCCTCGCAATTCATCTCGCCGGCGGCGACCCGGCCTGTGCCCTCGCGGTCGCCAACGCGTGCGGCGCCATCGCCGCCACCCACCACGGGCCTCGACCCGACTTATCCTGGCGCCGCATCCACGACGTCATGACCTAGCCCCCTGTTCCTGGTCAGTGTGCGCTACTCTCATCGATATCGACGAGACCAGGCTGACCGAGAGCGGTCGGTGGAGCCGGTATTGACCGGCGGAAATCGTTTATTTCCAGGGTGTTGTAGCTGGTGGTGTGACCGTCGGGTATCTCTTCGATCTCGACCGGACGCTTGTCACGTACGATCCGGGGATCCCGGGAATCTTCCGGGCGGCGTGTGAGACGGCCGGCGTTGAACCGACCGACGCGGCCGCAGACGCGATTGTCCCCGGCTACATCGACACCTTTGTCGACTTCGAGGAAAGCCCCTACATCGGGGCGGCACGCGCCGCCCACGAAGCAGGGTTAGATATCACACCAGAATCGTTCGCGGATGTCTACATCGAGACAGAGCTTGCGGCGACGCACGTTCACGACGGCGTCGTTGACCTCGTCGCCTCATTGGACCACGTTGGGGTTGTCACGAATGGCTATGGCCCGGTGCAACGCCAGAAACTCACCGATACCGGGCTCGATGCACACATCGATACGGTCGTTTGTGCGGATGACGTTGAAGCGTTCAAGCCCGACGACCCGCCGTTCGACGCCGTCACCGACGCCCTCCCCGCGGAGGATTACGTGATGGTCGGCGACAACATCGACTATGATATCCGGCCGGCTGCCAACCGAGGATATCAGACGGTCCTCGTCGGCGGACCCGATGACACCAGCGACCTCGCTGACTATCACCTCCCCGACGCAACCACCCTCCCCTCTCTCCCAGAGGTCCTCTCCGGCTGACCCAACACACTCCGGCTCCTCGGTTTCCACGCGGATCGACGAATTGAGGATGTCGACCCATTCACCGCGTGGGTGGGTCGTCGACGTCGTGGCATCGACCGACCGGTTGCACGAGGATGCTTACGAGGGGGTGGGTGAGGCGACCGACTTTTGCCGACTGGCTGCGACGGTATCGCCATGAGTGTGCAGCCGCACCTCCTCGTCGAGCCTGGTGACGTGGCAGATATCGCGTTGCTGCCGGGGGATCCAGGGCGTGTCGACCGGATTGCCGATCTCTGTGATACGGCAGAGACGATTTCGCACAACCGGGAATACAAGATCGTGAACGCCACGTATAACGGCCGCTCACTCTCGATTTGTTCGACGGGGATCGGGTCACCTTCGGCGGCGATTGCGGTTGAAGAACTCGCTGCCGTCGGTGTCGAGACGTTTATTCGAGTCGGAACGACTGGCGCACTCCAGGCAGGGATCGCGATCGGCGATATGATACTCCCGACCGGAGCAGCAAAGGACGAAGGGACGACCAAGCGGTATGAGGCTGTCTCGATCCCGGCCGTTCCTGACTACACAGTACTTGCAGCGCTCGTTGACGCCGCCGAGACCCAGCAAGCCCCGGTCCATGTCGGCCCGATCGCGACCGACGATGCGTTTTATGCTGAGACCGCAGACTACGTGACTGACTGGGAAGCTGCCGGCGTCCTCAGCGTCGAAATGGAAGCGGCTGCGCTCTTCACGTTAGCTCGTCGCAAAGACCTCCGAGCCGGCGCGATTTGCACGGTCGATGGGAACCTCATCGAAGGCACCCAGAAAGGCACCGATGAAGCACGCGAAGAACTCCCAGCGGAAGCACAGGACACCGTCGGATGGGCCATCCAAATCGCGCTCGACGCCGCCACCGCGCTGTAACGACCCCGATTACACTGACCACCAGGGCCCTCTCGATGTGGATGCTTGTGGAAATCTACGATGTTTTCACAACAGGATTCTACGGAGGGGTGTCACTCGTCGCGTGGATCGAGATCGCCGAGGGCGACGACGCCAGTACTTGCGTTACTGGTGTAGTAGATGGCGTCTTCCGCAAGGACGGGTTCGGTACTGGGATAGACATCGAATCCCTCGAGTTTGTGTTCCCACTGGACTGTGCCATCTGTCCGGTTGAAGGCGGCGATCCCGGCTCCGGAGGTATCGGGGAGACTGGTGAGGGACGCGACAACGGTATCGCGGCCGACACTGAGCCCCGTCCCACTCGTCACCATCGCATCAACGCGCCACTCGATTCCGCCATCGGTGAGTGAGACGGCAGCGACCTCGCCACTTTCGACGGGAACGAAGGCGATATCGTCACGGACGGCGGGGGCTTCATGAATCCGGTCAGTGAATGTTGTGAGTGTTTCGTCTCGGGTGCCCTCGTCGTGGTTGTGGAGGGCGAGTGTTTCAGCATCGCTGACCAAGATGCCATGATTCGTGATGATTGGTGGGATATGGGGGCGGTCGAGTTGTTCCTCCCATCGAGGGGACCCGTCGGAGACATCGAGGGCGCGGAGGACGCTGGTGTCGCCGTCCAGTTTGTAGCCTGTCACGTAGATGGTGTCCTCAGCGACGGCGGCCGTTCTCGGGCGATACATACCATCTCGCCAGCGTTCGTCGCCGTCGGTGAGATCGTAGGCGATCAAGCCGGTATCGGCGACAGGCACGGTCACAAGGGCAGCGTCGTCGATGACCGTGACCGCGTGTTGGGCGGGCCGCGGGAGGGGTGTTGTCCACCGGTCCTCGCCGTCAGCGATGGCGAGGGCGACGAGGGCCTCCTCTGTCGGCACGACCAACTGGTCGCCGTGGAGTGCCGGCGCGTATCGAGCCCGCGATGGGAGGTCCACGCGCCAGGCTTCACTCCCACTGCGTGCTGAGAGTGCAGCCGCTTCGTCGGCAACTGAAAACACGGTTCCATCCGTAATGACGGGTGCGGCAATGTGGCCTGGTCCCCGGTCCCAGGCCGGATTGCCACGTGCCGGGACAGTGACGTCAGAGGCGCCGGTGTTTCTGGCATTATGGAGTGGCTGTCGCCACGCTCCATCTGGGGTAGCAGGGAGCGGTCGACCAGAATCACCGAGACACCCGGCGAGTCCAGCTGTCACTCCAGCTCCGATCGCGAGGAATGTCCGTCGATGCATGTTAACAGTCTCTGTTGGGTGTGCACCGATTAATCGGTCGGGATACATCCAATGAGTGTTTGTGATAGATACACCCACACACGCCATATCTGGGGATGGTGTGAACTACCCTTCCCTACTCGCTCACGGCTTGCGCCGTTCGCTCCTTGAGGGCAGAGCTTCCTGCTTCCATGACGCGCATTGCAGGCATTAATGCATGCTATGGGGCGAATCGGAGCTGTGCCGTCGTGGTGAGCGAGCGGGGCGGGTATTAGCGGCCGCGTCCCCGGCCGCGTCCCCGCCCGTTGTGGGTGTCATTCTTTGGGGTGTGTGCCGGGAAGTCGGCTGCGGCGGTGGTGGCCGTCTCCTCATCGCAGTAGAAGGCCACAAAGCTGAGTGCATATTTCCCGGGCGCATCAACAGTGACTGTCCCGTCTTCTACGGACAGCTCCTCGACCGTGAGGGTGGGGCCGGCTTTGATGACCGCATAGAGCGTGCAGTAGTCGGTGGTGAATGTCGCCGTGATTGGTTCGAAGGCTTCGCCCGGTTTGCTCTCGAAGCTCCCTGGGTCGTAGGTGATGTGGGTCGTGTCACCGGTTTCCAGGACAAAGTCGGAGGCAACACATTCGTCATCTTCGACGTCGACGCAGCTGAACTCATATTTCGCGAGGAGGCCCTCATCGACACACTCACTGCATTCATCACAGATCTCTGTCAAGAGTGCCTGGAGGTCTGCACCAAGAGCCTCGGAATCCGTCACTTCGACGTAATCGTCCTCTGCCGTCGCGATGTTGTCTTGGAGATACGTGCTGTCGACTCCGCTCCCGATCCCGACGGCAATAATCCGAGTGCCATCACTTTTCACGGCAGTCGCAACATCGGCAGTCTCATCCCGTTCACCGGGCGTAATTGTCGGGTCTGTATTCGTTGATCCGCCCGTGTACTCGTGCGTATTTGCCCCGTCGCTCTCGGGGTCGAATGGCGTGGTGTCGGTTGGGACGTATCCCGTGACGCCGCCGACGGTCCCGTCGGCTTCATCTTCAGGGGGCTGACTGCCGTCACCGACAACTCCGTTTTGGTAGTTGGGTTCACCGTCGGTCAAGAGGATGATGACTTCATAGGCGCCGCGGCCCTGGCCATCAAGGATGTCATTCGCGAAGTCGAGGGCTGCAGGCATATGCGTCCCATTTTCATTCGGCGGCGCCGTCCCGGGGACGGCGTTTTTCAGAGCCGGTCGGGTATCGGTGCTGCCGTCGTGGGCAACCTGGAGATACTCATTGGTCCCGAAGTCGTAGGCTTTCGCAGTATCGCCGAACGTCACGATGCCGAGTTGATTATCGTCGGCGAGGACATCGATGAAGCTGGCTGCGCCGGATTCGATGTCGTTCCACAGCCCGCTCCCAATTGACCCGGAGTAATCGAGAGCGAGAACGATATCGAGTGATTGATTACAGGTATCGATAGGGGTTGAGCTGGTTTGGCCGCGTGCGGTGGTACTCATCACAGGGAGGCCAAGACCGATGACACCGGATGTCACCGCCGTTGATTTGAGGATGGTTCGCCTGGAGACGCCGTGCCAGTCGTCGGTCTGAATACTGTCTGCGGGCTGGGTCGTGGTTGTGGGAGTTGTAGGCATTACTATCACGCTGTGAATTCTCGGTATTGGGAGGCGGTGGCAGTCACCCGATACCCCATGGTCGCGGACAATAACGGAGAATTACCAGATAGGTGGGGCGAAGAGATAATAGCTGTATCCATTTTACGCTGGGTCAAACTATCCGGTCGGACGGCTGAGGAAAACAAAAAGACGGTGCCGCCCTCACGGCTGACAGCTCCCCGATGGATATAAATACATCTATGACACGCCGCCTCACCCCCCAACGTCGTCGTCCACCGCTCGACCGTCGAGATGGCATCCCTGTGGAACTGGGGGTGGGACCCGGGGACTGAAATATTGGCCGTACGAGGGGGCAGGTATGCTCATCACGCTTGAGGGGATCGACGGGAGCGGGAAAACGACCGTCTGGGAAGCCCTCAAGGACACCCTTCCAGCCGGGGAGGTAGTGTTCACGCGTGAACCGACGGATTCGTGGTATGGCGAGGCGGTCGCTCAATCAATCGCGGACGAGAACGCCGATCCGCTCGCCGAGTTGTTTCTGTATACGGCTGACCATGCAGATCATCTCTCGCGCGTTATCCGCCCGGCGCTTGCAGATGACATGCTGGTGGTTTCAGACCGGTATTCTGATTCGCGGTATGCCTATCAAGGAGCGACTCTCGATGGCGTCATCTCCGACCCTGTCACGTATATTAAACAGGTCCACTCGCCGTTTACCCGGGTCCCGGATCTGACGCTGTATTTTGATGTGCCGCCGGAGACCGGCGCTGACCGGTCTGGCGCGACGAATAAATTTGAGGCGGCCGAGTATCTCGAGGCGGTCCAGGCGAATTACGAAGCGCTCATCGATAATGATCCAGCACGATTCGTCCGGATTGATGCCACCCAGCCGAGCCCCGATGTCATCTCGGACGCCGAATCAGCCATCACCACACACATAGATATCGCTTGAACCCCTTGCATACTGGTTTGAGGATGGAGCGTGTCCCCCCTTTGTGCCGCGTGCCGCAGGTGGATTTCCCGCCCGTGATGGAGACGGAATCGTGGTGAGGACCTGATGGCTGTAGTGGCTTGGGGGGTGCGACTGGATTAGATGGTGTCAGGGACATTGACGTCGTCGGGGGCGGGCATCCAGAAGTAATCGATTGCGACCCCGAGGGTGAGGGGGACGAGGATAGTGAGGCCGAGGACGGCAGCGGTGTTGTCGAGGTTTGGCCCGAGGAGTTGCCCGAGGATGAGGGTCACAACGACAAGTGCGACCGGGGTGAGGACCAGTGTATAGAGGACGCTGCCCCATCGGGTCTTGAGTCGAACGCGGAACAGCCGGGTGAGGACCGCTGCAATCGCTGTATTCAACCCTATGAGGATGAGCAGCCCGGCCGCCTCAGCCACGGTCACCATACCCGGGGTTTTGC